>DJFR01000138.1:1888-18154 GCA_002432545.1 Flammeovirgaceae bacterium UBA5867
CGGAAAACTGCAAAGAAAGCTGCCCGTAAATCGGCACCTGCAAAACGTTCTTCCAGCGGACCGGATCTACTTGAATTTTTCACCGATCAGTTAAAGGATCTTTACTGGGCAGAAAAGCATTTGGTGCAAAAGCTGCCGTCATTACAACGCGCTGCTTCATCGGAAGAATTGAAGAATGCGATTGAAGAACATATCGAGCAAACGCAGGAGCAGGTTGCCAGACTTGAAGAAGTATTTAGCTTGTTAGATAAAAAGCCGCAGGCAAAAAAATGTGATGCAATGGAAGGTCTGACTACCGAGGCGAAAACAGTGATCAGCGAAACAGAATCAGGGACTGCAACACGTGATGTCGGCATTATTATGTCGGCTCAAAAAGTAGAACACTATGAAATTTCTGCTTATGGCAGTTTAGTTCAACTTGCCAAGACCATAGGACTTAACGATGTAGCAGAAATTCTGGAAGAGACTCTAGCAGAAGAAAAGGACACCGATGTATTACTAACGCAGATAGCAGAGAACAATATAAACTATGAAGCGGCAGAGGAAGGAAGTGAAGAGGAAGAAGAAGGCAATGAATAGTGCTCCGCATTTATTTTCATGGTTGTTTAAGTGTTTCGCTGCTTATTAACGCGAGGGCTGATCGAATAAACGATCAGCCTTTTTTATAATGCTATATATGTATTCGGATGATAGTCCTTTCAGGGAATAAGATTTTAACATTTGGACAGAAGGTGAAGAGGCGAATATTGCGATAGCGCCTGTTGGATATCTAACCTTGATCAGCATGAATATGAAAACACTGCCGGAGGTCATCTATTACTGTGTGCCGGGTAAACCGGAAACACTCAGACTGTATCGATACACCCGGCAGACATTTATCGATTCATTTTTCGAACGTGGACACATCCGGTTGAATAGCCTGAAGGTATATCGTGCAGAAGAATATACTTCGTCCGGCTGTATGAATCCGGAGATTCGCGACAATGAGGAAGGTAAAGCAATTCTGGCACAAGGCAAACATGGAAATGCAATGGTATATACTGATTTTTCACAGGGTGTTCTAAACCTGAGCACGTCACTAACCTTGTCGAATGATATACTGCAAAGTTTTCAACAAGGTGAGGACGACAAGGAGCAATACGGTGTGTTTGAGATTACCGATCCGGTATCCTTTGCAAGCACGATAGCACAGACCATTCATCGGCAGTATCCGTTAAAGCATGTCATGATTGGCAAATGTGATTATGTGGAAGAACGAAGAAAAGTGATCGATGTAAACACCTTGAATACATTCAATAATGCCTTCGTCAGTAACGCGTCAGGACAAGTAGAACAAAATATACCACTCTACAACCTGAATGTCGAAGAAATCATTGATGTCTTTTTTCTGAAAGACAAGCAGCACGCCCATCAGACGGAGTTTCGGTTTCTGTGGAAAGGTGATACGCTCATCGGCAAGACATACCTTGATATTGATGTGCCCGAAGCCATTCAGTATTGCAGGCGTGTTGATATATAGTATATAAACTATCCGTTTATTCCCGGATAGACTCCATATACTTGGAAGGTGTGGTGCCAAACTGCGCGTGAAACGATTTGCTGAAATATTTCGGATCATTGAAGCCCACCGTAAAGGCAACTTCCGAGACAGACATTTTCTTTTGTCGCAGGAGCATCTCCGCTTTTTTGAGACGCGTTGAACGAATCAGATCGATCACCGACATGCCGGTAAGTATTTTTACTTTTCGGAAAAGCACCGGTCTGCTCATGCCAATCTCAGTAACAAGTTTGGCTACATTGAAATCCGCGTCATTGATATTGTCATCGAGTGTACGCATCAGTCGTTGCAGAAATTTATTATCCGGATCTTCCACTTCTTCGTGGCGAGGCTCAAGAGTTACAATCTTCTGATATTTTTCCTTCAGCTTGTCTCGCACGGCTAACAGGTTTCTGATTTTCAGCAGCAACAGTTTACTGTGAAACGGTTTGGTAATATAGTCATCTGCGCCTTTATCGATACCTTCCAGGTGATGCTCGGTGGTGTCGCGGGCCGTAAGCAGCATAACCGGTATATGCTGCGTGCGTTCATCGTGTTTGATCAGGTGCGTAAATTCCAGTCCATCCATTTCCGGCATGGCAATATCGCTGATGATGAGATCAGGTATAGTTCGCTTCGCAAGGGCTAGCGCTTCAACACCATTCGCTGCCTCCTGTATGGTATAGTAAGGCGACAGTATATTTCGGATGCAGTGACGTATTTCCACATTATCTTCTACCAGTAACACCGTGCAGCGATGAGTCTGTTTTTGCTTTTCATTTGTTTCGGTTGATACGGATATTGCATCGGGTGTGATGAATGTTTGCATACCTATATCTTCAAAGAATGCGGCCGGTGCTATCGGAACGGATGACTGTACAGGCAGTGCAATAGTAAATCGTGTAAAGCCGGATTGTGCCAACGCAGCTTCATGACTTTCTACAGCAATGGTGCCGCCATGCAGATCAATGATTCCTTTGGTAAGCGACAGCCCTATACCAAACCCGGATTCGCGTATACCGGTATTTTCAACCTGGAAGAAACGGTTGAATATTTTTGGAAGATCAGCCGGGCCAATACCGATACCGTTGTCTTCGAGTATGATCTTTACAAAAGATTTTTTCTCCTCTTCATGCTCCCGCGTTACGGTAACCGATACCTTGCCGCCACCAGGTGTAAACTTGAATGCGTTATAGAGCAGGTTGCAAAATACTTTTTCCAGTTCATCACGATCGAAGTCCAGGTATATAGCTTCCTGCGGTGCGTTGAGTTCTAACTGTACATCACGTGTACGTGCATAGTCGGAGAACGAAAATATAGTTTGCTCCAGCAATGAGACAATGTTACCGTGTGCCAGCCTGAGTTTCAGCGTGCCCGATTCCTGTTTTTGAAAATCAAGTAACTGATTAATCAGTCGCACCAGCCTGTTGGTATTCGATTTAACAATGTGAAGTTGTTTCTGTACAAAGGAATCGGTTGGATATCGCTCCAGCGTTAATTCCAACGGACTTACAATCAAGGTAAGCGGTGTGCGTATCTCGTGTGCTATATTTGTAAAGAAATTCAACTTTGCTTTATGTAGTTTTTCCTGCTGCTCTTTCTCCATTTGCTCGATCTTCAGATCGTGCGTTAACTTCCAGCGCATTTTGTTAAAGCGAAGCAACGCATATACCAGTAACAATATAACAACTCCATAGATGCTATAGGCCCACCACGTTTTCCACAACGGAGGGAGCACGGTAATGGAAAGACGTATCGGCTCACGATTCCATACACCATCGTTGTTGGAGCCTTTGGCCAGCAACGTATAGTGGCCGGGGCGCAAATTCATATAGGTAGCAACCGGTTCATTTACATAATTCCATTGTTCTTCAAAACCTTCCAGTTTGTAAGCGTATTTATTCTTGCCGGGGTGTATAAAACTCAGCGAGGCAAATTCAATCGAGAATATATTCTGTGCATATTTAAACTCAAGCGCTGCGGTGTGCGAGAGATTTTGGTGAAGTATACCCTTGCCAGTGGAATCAATAAGCACTTCTTTGTTGAAAAGTTTCAGTCTCGTAAATGCGAGGGGAGGAGATGCCGTGTTCTGTTGTATACTATCGGGATGAAATTTCACAATACCGTTATAGCCACCGAAGTACATGAATCCGTCTCTGTCCTTATGAAAAGAATTGAAATTAAATTCACTGCATACTAATCCATCATTTTTATTATAGTTCTTGAATGTTAGCGTGGTTGGATCAAGTCGCGACAATCCGTTCTCAGTACTGATCCACAGAAAACCTTTTGAGTCTTCCAGTATACCGCTAACGGAATTACCCGCGAGTCCATCTACTGTAGTAAATGTACGGAAGGCAGCACCATTCTCAGTTTTCAGTTTAAGACCTTCATCGCGCGTGCCAATCCACAGGTGTTTTCGTTTATCCTCATATATACACAATGTATACATGTTGTTTTGATTATTGGCATTGACAAAGCGTACAAAAGTATTTTTACCTTTCGGTTTTTTATTGAGACCAGACACGGTGCCTACCCATAAATTATTCCCGGAGTCTTCATATATATATGTGATACCATCGGAGCTCACGGATGTAGAATCATTATAGCGATAACCGAATCGCTCAAATGTTTTTGTGTCTTTATTTAATTTACAGAGTCCGCCACGATAGGTGCCGATCCATATATTTCCATTGGAATCTTTCGCCAGGTCGTAAACGCGATCATCGGGTAATGAAGCCGGATCATTGCCATCGTGAAAATAGCGGTGAAAGGTCTTGCGTTTAAAGTCATAGTAATTTAATCCGTTGATCGTACCGATCCATAATCCCTTGTCATCATCCTGCAGTATACATTTGATTTTATTATGACTGATGGAGCTCGCATCATCCGGCTGGTGTTTGAGCTGCAATACAGTTTTGCCCTTTACATCCTGACAAAATAATCCGTTTCCATCGGTGCCTATCCAAAGGTTGTTTTGATGGTCAGTTATCATAGCACCTGCAATCTTATAGATCTTCCGGTTCTGCTGATCGGTAACGTTGATCTTATCAAACTGTCGCGACAACGGACTATAATAATTCACGCCACCGTAAAATGTACCGATCCAATATGTACCAGCACGATCGCGATATATGGAACGTACAGAATTGTCAGTTAATGACAGGTTATCGTCAGGATCGTTTTTGTAGAGGTGAAAAGTTTTGCGCTGCAAATCATACAGATACATGCCTTCCAGCGTACCGATCCACAGCGTGTGGCCATGCCGTTGTATAACGCGTACCGTTTCAATGGAGCGACCCTGTCGATTGTAAAAATTGAACGGGGCACTCTGGCCTGTTCGCGGATCAAGAACTTGTATGCCGTTCTGTTCCGTGGCGATGAGTATATTTCCCTGAGCGTCTTGTAAAACTCCGTTCACCCAGCTTTTTCCCTGTATGTGAGTAGAATGCAGTGGATAGTTTATGAAAGTATAGTTACCGTTGGAGCTCTCTATCAATTTGCTTACACCTTTAGTCGTTCCGATCCAAAGGTTTCCGTCCCGGTCCGTATTCAGTGCACGAATCTCATTGTCCAATAAACTATTCGTGTTATTGTCATCATGTCTGAAATGGACAAACCGCAGTGGTTCTTTTGAAATTACTTTGGAGAGTCCACCGTGTGTACCGACCCAGATCGTGCCGTTCTTTGTTTCATGAATCGCGGCTATATGATTGTTGTGAAGACCTTCATCCGAATCGGGATTAAGTTTGCTTCGTGTAAAGTTGTCCGCACCGGCATGGTATAAATTGAGACCTTCATTTGTACCGACCCAGAGTTGTTGCTGGCTGTCTACCAGTAAACAATGAACACTGTTGCTTGAAAGACTTCGCGTGTTGCTTGCCTCGTTGCGATACGTCTTGATAGCTCTGGAGTCATATCGATTCAAACCATCGCGCGTCCCGAACCACATAAAGCCGTCAGCATCCTGTGTGATGGCAAACACCGTACTTTGTGAAAGTCCTTCTTCAACGCTGAGATGGTCGAAGGTAAATTTCTCCAGCGTCTGCGCAGGTAAAGATTGCAAGCAAGTGATCAGCACTGAAAATACGAAGACGATTTTCAGGCATGTTTTTCTTCCTGTAAACATAAGCGGTCTGAGGTGTAGCAACCTTAAATTATGAACATTTGCTTTCAAAAGGAAGTGATGTTATCAGGGAGTTAATCAAAGCTCTCGTCAAGGTATATAATGGTGTCTCCCGAACGGATTTTGCACTTTATTGAACAGTTCGTACACCTTTTTTAATACGTAAAAATTCTTTTTGCGTGCGCATAAACGATGTGAACAGAAGCACCTGTAGGAGTATTTATGTTTTGCTGAACGGTTTCTTTACCTCAACGAATGGTTTGGATACCTGCCGGTTCAAATGAACTCCGCATCTTGTCTGCGTTAATCACACCGTTAGAAGTGCATGAAAAAAAAGGAAGAAAAACGGATACGTCACGTTCGGATCATNNAAAATGGACAGAAGCGTTTAGATAAGAAGGATAAGAAGTATGATAAAGAAGATTGTAGTCAATATTGTAGCGATAGCACTGACGGTTGTTCTTGCAAACGCGCAAGGACAGCGTACTCGTTTAACCAATGACTGGGAATTTTTTAAAGGTGATCTTGGAGGTATATGGGAAGCTGTACGCTCCGTTGGGGAAGGTGCTCCGGAAAGTGTCCCTGCCTGGCAGGATGTTACCTTGCCACATTGCTTCAATGCTGTCGATGCAGTCGATCCGGATATAAATTATTACCAGGGCGCAGGATGGTACAGAACGTTGCTGCCCCTTACAAATCCTTATTCAAACGGACGCACGCTCCTTCATTTCGAAGGTGCCGGACAAAAAACAGAAGTATATATTTATACCACACGCGTAGGTTCCCATGTAGGCGGATACGATGAGTGGACGGTTGATGTCACGGATGCTATTGAAGCGTTTCGTAAGAATGAAGCGTTGCAAAAACAGTTTGGCGGAAAGATACCGCTGGTAATTCGTTGTGATAATTCGCGCGACCTGGAAATGATCCCTTCGAATCTTTCGGACTTCAATGTATACGGAGGCATGATGCGTTACCTGAACCTGCTATATGTACCGGCTGCATCGGTAGAGCGCATAGCAATCTCCTCGCAGGTAACGGCACAAGGCACGGCTTCATTACAGTTAGAAACAAAACTTCTGAATTACAAACAGACC
This sequence comes from Flammeovirgaceae bacterium UBA5867, assembly GCA_002432545.1. Classification (GTDB taxonomy): domain Bacteria; phylum Bacteroidota; class Bacteroidia; order Cytophagales; family Cyclobacteriaceae; genus Ohtaekwangia. Next base: position 8,649 of record DJFR01000138.1, read on the forward strand.
AGCGCTACGCTTGAGATGAGACTCATCTCACCCGCTGGTAAAGTGGTAGATCAACATCGGGCATCGCTTACCGCAAAAGATTCGGTATATACCTGGGACGTCCGTGTGAAGAAGCCGCAACAATGGTCACCGACACAACCCTACCTCTACACGGTGGAGACAAAATTGACATCTTCGGAAGGTGTACATATATATAGTGAAAAGACGGGTATCCGCAGTTTTACATTTGAAGACCATGGCCCTTTTCTGCTCAATGGAAAACGACTGTTGCTGAGAGGAACGCATCGTCACGAAGATCATGCCGGTGTAGGTGCAGCCATGACGGAAGCGATGATCCGCAGGGAAATGATCATGATGAAAGCGATGGGTGTGAATTTTATACGTTTAGGACATTACCAGCAATCACGCATTGTTCTTGATCTGTGCGATAGTCTTGGTATACTGGTATGGGAAGAGATACCGTGGTGTCGCGGTGGACTGGGAGGAGATATATACAAAGCACAAGCCCGAAGAATGCTCACCAACATGATCAATCAACATTATAATCATCCTTCGGTTATACTCTGGGGGTTGGGAAATGAAAATGACTGGCCCGGTGATTTTCCTGAATTTGATAAGGCTAAGATCCGTACGTTTATGAAAGAGCTGAATGATCTCGCGCATGCTATTGATCCATCGCGCAAGACTGCGATTCGCAGGTGCGACTTTTGTAAAGATATAGTGGATGTATATTCTCCTTCCATCTGGGCCGGTTGGTACAGGGGACGCTATACGGAGTATAAAGAAGTTTCACGAAAGGAATTCGAAGGTGTAAAACATTTTCTGCATGTAGAGTGGGGTGGCGATAGTCATGCCGGACGACACTCGGAAGAAGCGGAGACGGTTGTAGAAAAGATAAGCACCGGCAGCGGTGCCGATGAACGCAAGGGTGATGCTTCGCTATCGGGTGGCAGCACGCGTGTCTCAAAAGATGGCGATTGGAGCGAGACCTATATCTGTAATCTTATTGACTGGCATTTGAAAGAACAGGAAACCATGCCATGGCTTACTGGTACTGCCTATTGGCCGTTCAAGGATTTTTCAACCCCTGTACGGCCGGATAATCCGGTGCCGTATGTAAATCAGAAAGGTGTTATCGAGCGCGACTTCACTCCCAAAGAAGCATACTATGTTTTTCAATCCTATTGGACTGACAACCCCATGGTACATATATATGGACACTCCTGGCCGGTGCGTTGGGGAAATGCAAGTGAATCGAAAATGGTAAAGGTATATTCCAATTGCGATGAAGCCGAGCTATATGTGAACGGTAAAAGTTACGGTATAAAAAAACGCAATAGCCAGGATTTTCCGGCAGCAGGATTACGATGGATGATCCCATTTGCCAATGGAAATAATATACTGCAGGTGAAAGCGCGAAAAGGTAAAGTCGTGGTGGAAGATGAGATCACACAACGCTATCAGACAGAACAGTGGGGAAGTCCTGCGAAACTTGTAACGGAAAAAATCAGCATCGCGGACGATACCGTAACGGTGCAGGTCAGACTGGTAGACGAAAATAATATACTCTGCCTGGATGCGCGCAACTGGGTATATTTTTCACTGGCGGGAGAGGGGACACTGATTGACAACGTAGGAACTTCATCCGGCTCAAGAAAAGTGCAGGTATATAATGGACGAGCCATACTACAATTGAAAGTAACTGGTAAAAATATACTTTGTGTTCAATCGCCAGGCTTGCCCATAGTATTTTTGAATCTGGCAGAGTCGAAAGCAACAACGCCTTAGTAAAACCGTTACCCGAACACTGTTGTTATATACTGTCTCAAAACCGTTCCCTGCCTCGGACACGGTGTGCTAACTTTTGTCTATAGTGATATAGTGTGCTCTGTATATATTCAAGAGGACTATATGAATTTGCGGTTTTCTCATGGTAAGTATTTAATTCGTGAAGCGAGGACTTTCTGTACAAACAGCTCTGCCAATTTGATCTATACTCTCTAAAATCATCTGAGAGAACGATTTCTTCCTGTCTTTGAACAGTTTTTATACCCTGAAAAAACAAGTTTAAGCGCAAAATTGAGCCATGTATCAAACGATTGCACCAGTAACTGTCTTCTGTGTGTGGTGGGATGATACAAATAAAATATACCACGAAAGCCCTAAACCATCATTTGTTATGAAACACAACTCAGTGAATTCTGCCGGTATAACAACAGGTATGCGGTTGTTCTTCCGGTCTGGTATATGTCTGCGAAGGCATATCGTACAGCGCGCGAACCGATCATGGGAACCTAAACCAGCATGCGTATGAAAAGAATACTACAGAAAAGTATATACGCGATGCGTATACTGGCAGGACTTGCAGCAGTCTTACTGCTCTTTTGCCAGGCTTCACAGGCGCAACAGGTAACTGGAAAAATTGTTTCGGACGATGGCGGGGAACTGCCCGGTGTAAGTGTTATGATTGAAGGCACTGCTACCGGTACCACCACCGATGCCTCAGGAGAATATTCACTTAACGTAAACGGCACGGATGCTATACTGGTGTTTTCATTTATAGGGTATAAAACAGAACGTGTTCCGCTGGAAGGGAGAACAACCATTAATATAACGCTGAAGCCCGATGTGCAAACACTGAGTGAAGTTGTCGTAGTAGGTTATGGGACACAGAAAAAAGTAAATATGACAGCGGCAGTCTCAACAGTTGCCGGTGAAGAAATTACTACGCGACAGGCACCGAGTACCGTAGCGTTGCTGCAGGGACGCACACCCGGTTTGCAAATCACACAGAACTCTGCAGCACCGGGTGATGAAAGCAACCAGATCCGGATTCGCGGACAAGGCACATTTAGTTCTGCCGGAAGTAATCCGCTGGTACTAATCGATGGCGTTGAAGGTAAACTTGAATTGTTAAACCCGAATGTGATTGAAGATATATCGGTGCTGAAAGATGCTGCATCGGCTGCTATATATGGTTCGCGTGCTGCCAATGGTGTTATACTCGTAACTACTAAGAAAGGAAAAGAGGGCAGGCTCAGTATAGACTATAACTATAATTACTCGACACAGAACCCTTCTGTCAAAATCGATCGTGTGACGAACTCGGTAGAGTATATGGAGCTGATGAATAAAGCCATCGATCACTCCGGAAGACAAACACAGTGGCGCTATACCGATGAGCAGATCGAAATGTATCGCCAGGGTGCAATTACAAATCCTGCACAATACCCGAGCGCTGATTGGACATCTTATCTGATTCGGAGAGCACCCATTCATAAACACTTTCTAAGTGTAAACGGTGGTAAAGCAGGAACAACCTTTAATGTAGGCTTTGGTGTTCTGGATGAGACAGGACTGCTGCTTTCCACAGACTATAAGCGTTACGATGCACAGGTAAATTTCAAAACAAATTTAGGCAGTCGCGTAACGTTTGGCAGTAACATTTCGATGGCACGTGGCAAGCGACACGATACCGCTCTTACCACCGGTAATACAGGGCCACAACTTATTGATTCTAACAGCTCGGAAGATCAGATGCTGTCGGCTTATGCGGCACCGCCTACGAGTACACCGCAGTTGGCGGATGGCAGTGGCAGATATACTGCGTATGCATTTCAGAATAAAGGCGGTAATAAAAATCCAATCGCTATAGCAACCGCTGGTGGTGGTAAAGAATTTGTAAACAGCTATTTGTTATTCAGTCCTTATCTTAATGTATCAATCCTGGAAGGATTGACTGCCGAAGTAAAAGGATCAGTACGGTTCGAAGAAGAAATGGGGAAAGCGCTGGTTGTCTCATCCGTTGGTTATGAGTTTTTCCCGGATGCGAATGGTATCCATAACCAGGCCTCTATCTGGAATGGTGGAGCGCACTCACTCGCACAACGCAACACCCGCGAAAATCAATATACTTTGTTTGGGACACTGAACTATACCAAAACATTTTCAACGGTACATTCGGTAAGTGCATTGCTGGGGTATCAACAGGAGAGTTACAGGTATGACAGACTTGATGCGTATCGTACCAAGCTTCCGTCAACCGAACTGTGGGAACTTGCTGTAGCCCCGGCTGCCAGTCAGACAAATGGAAGTAACGCATATGAGTGGGCTATACAATCATTTTTTGGAAGAGTAAATTATGATTTCTCCGGTAAATATCTGTTGGAGGCAAGCTTCCGGTACGATGCATCGTCACGCTTTCCGAAGAATAATCGTTGGGCCTTGTTTCCTTCTGTATCCGGAGGATGGCGTATTACGGAAGAGCAGTTTATGAAAGGTATAAGCTGGCTCGATGAGTTGAAGATTCGCGGCTCCTGGGGGCAACTCGGTAATCAAAATATAGGTAACTATCCATACCAGGATATTCTGAATATATCTACGGCTCCGGACGATGAGACACTTGACTATAGTTTTGGTGGCTCGCTGGCACAAGGTATCAGCAGACGATCTATCAATAATGCGAATATAAAATGGGAAACTACCACGGTCACAGATTTCGGATTGGACTTTGCTCTTTTCAATGCGAAACTCACCGGTTCTGTTGACTGGTATAAAAAGACAACCAAAGATATACTTCGCAGTTTGCAGGTGCCCGATCACATCGGTATAAACGCGCCTACAATAAACGATGGTATACTGGAGAATACGGGTTGGGAATTTATACTGGGACATCGTAACAAGATTGGTGCGTTCAGCTATAACATCAGTGCGAACCTGGAAACCTATCGAAATAAATTGATCCGCTTTGGCGCGCGTGAGATCAGCGGAGTAAACATTCGCCAGGAAGGACTTCCTTATAATACATACTACGTGCTGTTACAAGACGGTATATACCAGAACCAGGCTGAAATTGATAATGGTCCAACGCCTTCCTATACCAGTATAGCACCGAAGCCTGGTGATCTTAAATACAAAGATATCAGCGGACCGGATGGTGTTCCGGACGGAAGAGTCGATTTGACATACGATCGTGCAACGGTAGAAGGTATATTTCCAAAATTCAACTACGGAATGAATCTTTCTGTAAGCTATAAATCATTTGACTTAAGTGTATTCGTGCAAGGTGTATATGGAAGAAAGACGTATGTCACAGGCTGGGGGGTATCGCCTTTCAATCAGGCCTCGGCACCGCCAACATGGTGGAAGACCGATGCATGGGACGGTGAGGGTACATCCAACTCTATTCCGCACGTTTTTGTTGACAGCGGATATACACCTAACTCACAGAACTCTACGTTCTGGCTGGGCAACTCATCGTACCTGCGGATCAAGAATATTCAGTTGGGATATACGGTGCCAACAGCGTGGAGCCAGCGCGTAAAGATACAAACGTTGAGATTGTACGCTTCGGCTGATAACCTGGCAACGTTCACCAAGTTCTTCCAGGGACTCGATCCTGAACGTACCGCTACCGGTTCAGCGCGTGCTGCTATCTACCCGCAGTCTACTTTATATTCATTTGGCGTACGTGCAACACTCTAAAACAGAATGCAGATGAAAATGAAAAGATATATATACCTGACTATACTGGTTGTAACGGCTACAGCCTGCAGTGATCTGCTGGACAAAGAGCCACTTACGCAAATAGATGCAGATGATTTCTGGAAAACCGAACAGGATGCTCAGGCTGCTCTGACAGCTTCGTACTCCGGTTACCGCACGAGTATATTTGGTTCGGTACGCGGTGCAAATGGTGTAGCAATGGATATCGAGAGTCTATCAGACAACGCTATTATCACTTCGAGCTTTGGCGGATACCAGGGCATTATGCAGGGCGGAATAAATCCCAGCACCGGTGGCGCGATCAACCAGTTCTGGAGTGATTGTTACAACGGTATAGCGAAGTGTAATTATTTCCTCGATAACATCGACCAGGTAAAAGGCATAATTACGGAAAAGAACTATAACAAATATAAAGGTGAAGTGCTTTTTAATCGCTGTTATTTCTACAATGAATTAGTTCAGCTCTATGGCGATGTACCGCTGGTACTCACATTACAGAAGGGAATGGAGGGCGACTATAGTCAGACTCCACGCATACCGAAGGCACAAATTGTAGCACAGCTTCTGCAAGATATAGATATAGCGATAGCGGGTTTGCCCAACGTTGCCTATACGGATGGTCATGCCGTAAGGGGCAGCGCTATTATGTTGAAAGTTCGTATTCTCATGAACAACCAACGCTTTGCTGACGCTGCGGAGACGGCCTGGAGTCTCATTGGTGACTCACAAAATCCATTCAGACTACATACCAATTATCCGGGTATATTCTTTAATGAGCAGAAGAACAATCCGGAGATNNATGTTTTCAGTGATGTATACTGCACCGGATGATTACCATCAGCTCGATCAGTATGTAAGCAGTCGTATGTCCGTTTTTCCAACGCCTCAGCTGCGTGATTCGTATGAGACAAATCCGGATACAGGACANNTGAAGATGACTATATTTCAAAGCGGTGATCCATGGGTTAATAATACCAAAACCGGTACATTTTCAAATGACGGTCGTGTTTCCGAAAGCGCTATACCTTTCACGAACATGGCTTTCAAAAAGTGGATCGATCCGACTATACGAACGGCCAACTCATCAAACCTCAGTGATCAGGATATAGTAAAGATGCGTTATGCCGATTTACTCCTGCTATATGCCGAAGCGATGTTTGAGAGCGGACAGGGTTCTGATACAAGGGCATTGGACGCTTTGAATGCTGTTCGGGCTCGTCCCGGGGTAAATATGCCTCTGAAGACAGAACTGACACAAGAGAATATCCGAAACGAAAGAAGAGTAGAGCTTGCCTATGAGGGACTCCGTTTCAATGACCTGATCCGCTGGGGAATTGCTGATGAAATTATTCCAACGATTCAGTATCACCAGAATGGAAGCAAGCGAAAGTTTGATGGATACCTGTGGCCTATACCACAATCGCAAATGGATATTATGCAAGGCGTGTGGCAGAATAATCCACCCTGGCAATAATTATAAACTGGGAGTAACGTTGGCGGCTATCGAAAACCAGGGCCTGCATGCGAAGGCTCTGGTATTTTCGAAAATGCATATATACTATATGCACACGGATACGATGGACTAAAGTGTAAACTAAAAACAGCCATGAGAAAAACAGGAAAAAGCGAACGTGTTGTAGGGGAAGTCATTCATTTTATAGTCTGTTGAATAGGAGGGCAGGTACATGCAACAAACAGTATTAATTTTTGGTTTAGTTTATGTTTTGGTATATATAGCAGGTGCACAACCTGCTGCGCAAAATAAGTCTCTTACGCTTTGGTATACTCAACCCGCTGCTGCGTGGGAAGAAGCACTACCATTGGGGAATGGTAAAACCGGAGCGATGGTGTTTGGTGGCGTGCTGCACGAGCGTGTGCAACTGAATGATAATACACTGTGGTCTGGCTATCCCGACCCCGGCAACAATCCGAATGCGCAGAAGTATTTGCCACTGGTGCGAAAAGCGGTAACGGAAGGTAATTACGCACAGGCGGAAGCGTACTGGAAAAAAATGCAGGGGCCATACTCCGCGCGATACCTGCACATGGCCGACTTGTTCCTTGACTTTTTCATGAAGGACACCGTTGTCCGGAACTATACACGCTCACTCGATCTTTCTTCTGCTATTGTTTCAACCAGTTTTACAACGGGTGGGGTACTGTACAAGCGGCAGGTCTTTACCAGTTATCCTGGTAAGGTATTGGCAATGCATCTTTCGGCCAATAAGAAGAAGAGTATATCATTTCGGGTAAGTCTTCGGAGCAAGCTGAAGTACAACGTACAGGCTACCGCAAACAATTACCTCGTACTTCGCGGCAAGGCACCAATGTATGTAGCGAACCGTGATTCGGAACCTCTGCAGGTAGTATATGATGATTGGACCGGTGAGGGAATGAATTTCGAAGTACACCTCCAGGTAAAAGCAGTGGGCGGAAAAGTAACCGCCAGTGATACGCTGCTCTCTGTATCTCAGGCTGACGCAGTAACTATATATTTAACAGAAGCCACCAGTTTTAACGGTTATAATCGGTCAGCGGGTTTGCAGGGTAAAGATCCTGCTGCAGAAGCGCGCGGGTATATGGATGCTGGTTCACAAAAATCATTTGAACAACTCAAGACTATACATCTGGCAGATTATCAGGCATTGTTCAACCGCGTAACACTGGATCTTGGCTATAATGACGAGGCTCAGAAGTTACCGATCGATAAGCGAATGCTACGTTTTAATCAGGGACATCCAGATCCGCAGCTACTAACATTGTATTACCAGTATGGACGCTATCTTTTGATTGCAAGCTCACGACCGGGAGGCCCGCCTGCAAATCTTCAGGGTATATGGAACGATCATGTAAAGCCACCGTGGGGCAGTAATTATACTACAAACATCAACACCGAAATGAATTACTGGCTGGCAGAGTCCACCAATCTTTCAGAATGTCATAAACCCTTGTTTGACTTTATGGATCAGCTTGCCGTTAACGGTGCTGAGACAGCCCGCATCAACTATGGTATAACAGAAGGCTGGTGTGCACATCACAATTCGGATATATGGGCGAAGACATCTCCGCCCGGTGGGTATGAATGGGACCCGCGCAGCCAGGCCCGATGGGCATGCTGGCCAATGAGCGGAGCCTGGTTCAGCACACACCTTTGGGAGCACTATATATTTACAGGTGATGCTGAATTTTTGAAAGATAAAGCGTGGCCTTTAATGAAAGGCGCTGCTCAATTTCTATTGGCGTGGTTGGTTGAAGGGCCTGACGGATACCTGGTAACCAATCCGTCAACGTCACCTGAAAATGTTTTTAAAGTTGGTGATAAAGTATACCAGGTAAGCATGGCAACCACGATGGACATGGCTATTACCCGGCAGCTCTTGGAGGATTGTCTGCGTGCAGCCACTGCGTTGGGTGTAGAAGATGCATTTACTGCACGTGTGAGAGGTGCCTTAAAGAAACTATATCCCTATCATATCGGAAAGCACGGTCAGCTGCAGGAGTGGTTTAAGGACTGGGATGATCCGAATGATAAGCATCGTCACTTGTCTCATCTTTTTGGTTTGCATCCCGGCAATCAGATCTCTCCGCTGCGAACGCCCGAGTTAGCTGCTGCTGCGAAGCAATCATTGCTACAGCGGGGTGATGTGAGTACAGGATGGTCGATGGCGTGGAAGATAAACTGGTGGGCGCGGTTGCTCGAAGGTAATCATGCTTATAAAATTCTGAAGGACGGTCTTACCTATATAGATCCAAAACTTAAGAAGGATACCATGGGCGGTGGTGGCACGTACCCAAATCTCTTTGATGCACATCCGCCTTTTCAGATCGATGGAAATTTTGGAGCAACAGCGGGTATAACCGAGATGTTGCTGCAAAGTCATGACGGAATTCTGACAATACTTCCTGCTCTTCCCGATGCCTGGCCAACAGGAAGTATAGGAGGTATAAAAGCACGCGGAGCGTTTGAAGTAAATATAGCCTGGAATAATAGAAAGCTTCAG
>DJFR01000138.1:18301-43730 GCA_002432545.1 Flammeovirgaceae bacterium UBA5867
GCTAAAACTATATACTATGTTCATACGACTTATTGTTATTGTCTCATTCTTGTTTGCTTTTACTTCCGGTTATGCTTTGCAGAAAGAGGAGTGGAGTATGTCATCTCCGGATAAGAAAATTAAAGTTTCGGTATCGCGTGCCGGAAGCCGTTTACAGTATACTGTTAGTTATGAAAACCGATCAGCACTTGAAGCATCGCCCCTGGGAATTGTACGCGAGGATCAGCAATTCTCCGAGCAGTTGAAATTCGTTTCCAAAAGTGAAACAACTATAGATGAAGCGTATACGCTTCGTGTTGGTAAACGGCTTCAATGTCGCAACTATGCGAAGGAGCTTACACTGATCTTTGAAAATGAAAAAAAGGAAAAGGTACACATCATCTTCCGTGCTTATAATGATGGCATGGCATACCGCTATTATTTTCCCGGTAACGATAATGCGAAGCACAAAATCATGCGCGAAGAGTCGGGCTTTGCTATCCCGAAAAGTGCAACGGCATGGCTACAGCCTTACGATATGAACGTACGGAAGAAACCCTGCTATGAAGCGTTCTATGAAAATGGTATAGCGGTAGGAGGGCAATCTCCCAACCCGGCAGGCTGGGCGTTTCCTGCGTTGTTCCATGTAAACAATCTCTGGATACTGATTACGGAAGCTGCCCTCGATGAACATTACCCCGGCACACACCTGGAAGACAAAAACAACAATGCTATATATACCATTCGGTTTCCGGAGAAAGACGAGGCGACCAGTGATGCTGATCCCGAACCTGTCTCAACACTGCCGTGGACAACACCGTGGCGTGCTGCCGTGATAGGCAACGCACTGGCTACTGTACAGGAGACTTCTTTGGTAACGAACCTCAATCCGCCTTCGGTGATAAAGGATGTTTCATGGATTAAGCCGGGGCGATCAAGCTGGAGCTGGTGGTCTGCCGGAAGCACTACGCGCGACTTTGATGTACAGAAAGCATATATTGATTTTACAGCAGACATGATGTGGGAATATACACTCATTGATGCAGGCTGGCCCGAGATGAAGGGTGGAACAATGGAAGAGTTGATACAATACGCACATTCTAAAAATGTAGGCGTAGTGTTATGGTATCATTCCGGTATGGGACGCGAGAAAGATACACTTAGCTATGCGAACCTGATGGCATTTCCGGAGGCGAGAAAAAAGGAATTTCAAAAGTTACAGCAGTGGGGAGTGAAAGGCGTGAAAGTAGATTTCTTTGACAGTGATAAACAGCCGGTTATTCAACGCTACTATGATATACTTCGTGATGCTGCCGAGCATAAGATCATGGTAAATTTTCACGGCTCAACATTGCCACGCGGGTGGGAGCGAACTTATCCGCACGTTGTCTCTATGGAATCAGTGAAAGGTGCAGAAGGTGCCGGCCGACAAGAGTTTTGTGACCGGGCACCGGTGCATAACACGATTCTTCCATTTACACGAAATGTAGTGGGCTCAATGGATTATACCCCGGTAACATTTACCAACAAGCGTGAAGCAAAGCGCCAAACGACAGCAGCGCATGAACTCGCGCTCGCGGTAGTGTTTGAGTCGGGTATATTTCACTTTGCCGATAATATGAAATCATACCAGGCATTACCGGAGGAACCAAAAGATTTTCTCCGTAAAGTTCCAACGGCATGGGATGAGACACGCTATATAGCAGGTACGCCCGGAAAATATACGGTCGTAGCGAGAAGAAAAGGAACTGCATGGTATATCGCGGGAATCAACGGTCAGGCTGGTGAACAGGAAATTTCGCTGGAGCTTCCATTCATTCCGGAAGACAAGAGTTTTCGCCTGATCAGCGATGGTATCGAACCCAACACGTTTGCTTCAAGAGCAGTGAAGACAAATGGTAAAAAGATATTGATAAAGCTGCCGGCAAGGGGAGGCTTTGTACTTTATTAGGCATGCCTTCAGGTGAAGCGATAAAGAATTACGTCATTAAAGTTTAATCGTTCTGTAAAATATGCGTTATGAAAAATAGAGTTACGCTATATGTAGTCTTAGCGTTGATGGTTGCTTCGGGCGTTTCCATAGCACAGTCATCAAAGGCAAATCTTGAAACATGGCCGAAAGGTTCTTCTCCGGAAGCGATTGGAAAGCGTGTAGCCGATCGGTTCATAGCAACACCACATCCTAACTTTGGTCGGCCGGCTCCTCCTAAAACTATTACCTACCCGGAGGTATGTGCATGGTATGGTGCACTTACATTTGCGAAAGAGAGTAAAGATAAAAATCTGAAAGAAGCATTGATCAAACGCTTCGAACCTTTTTTTACAACAGAAGCATCACTTGTTCCAATACCGGACCATGTTGATTATACCGTGTTCGGATCTATACCGCTCGAACTATATATGCAAACAAAAGACCAGCGGTATCTGGACATGGGAAAAGCTATAGCAGACAAGCAGTGGGGACCACCGGAAGGCCCGCGGGTGAAAGATGAGTCACATGTATTTTATAAAATGGGACACACCTGGCAAACGCGGTTGTGGATCGATGATATGTTTATGATCACCGCGGTGCAGGCGCAGGCGTATCGCGCAACAGGCGATACAAAGTATATATACCGTGCCGCACGCGAAATGGTAATGTACCTGGATTCATTGCAACGTCCGAATGGTTTATTCTATCATGCACCCGATGTCCCATTTTTCTGGGGACGTGGTAATGGCTGGATGGCTGCGGGTACGGCAGAGTTACTTCGCTCGCTTCCCTTGACGAATCCGGACCGTCCGCGCATTATGGAAGGATATAAAAAGATGATGGAGACATTGTTGAAGTATCAGGCTGCGGACGGTATGTGGCGTCAGTTGATCGATGATCCGGAGTCATGGCCTGAGACTTCATCTACAGGTATGTTTACGTTCGCCATGATCACGGGTGTGAAGAATGGATGGCTTGACGAAGAGGTATATGGTGCCGCTGCACGGAAAGGTTGGCTTGCACTGATCACCTATATCGAGCCGAACGGAGATATACGCGAGGTGTGTGAAGGAACAAACAAGAAAAATGATCGTCAGTATTATCTCGATCGGAAACGTCTTACAGGTGATATGCATGGACAGGCGCCTGTGCTGTGGTGTGCTACAGCGCTGTTGAGAAAGTGATTTTTTAAGATTAGAAGATTTCAAGATTGAAAAATTGGAAGATTCATATTTGTGTTGGATGTAGTATATATTCTTTTTAAACCATGATGTTATGAAGAAGACTTTTTTGGTGATGGGTTTGATGTTATGTCTGATGCATGATGTATATAGTCAGGCAATTGATAAGGATGAACGGATGGCATGGTGGCGTGAGGCACGTTTTGGTATGTTTATTCATTGGGGGGTATATGCAGTGCCGGCAGGTACGCATAATGGACAGCGGATAAACCGTATTGGTGAATGGATCATGAACCGCGGAAAGATACCGGTAGCAGAATATAGGGCGTATGCCAAACAGTTTAATCCGGTGAAGTATGACGCGGATGCTTGGGTGCGCATGGCGAAGGATGCCGGTATGAAATATATAGTGATCACCTCGAAGCATCATGATGGCTTTGCGTTGTTCGACTCGAAAGTAACTACATGGGACATGGTGGATGCTACGCCTTATGGTAAAGATCTGATCAAGCCGTTGGCAGAAGCTTGTCGCAAACACGGCATGAAGTTAGGACTATATTATTCGCATGCGCAGGACTGGGTAAATCCGGGTGGAGCTGCCGCGCGAAAGAAAACAACGGAAGGGTGGGCCAACCCCGACAGCACTCGCATCGATGCCTATACCGAAACTCATAGTGGTCATTGGGATCCTGCGCAAACTACCCGGAGCATGGAGCAGTATATAAATGATATCGCGGTTCCGCAGGTAAAAGAAATACTGACCCAATATGGAGACATTGCTGTGCTGTGGTGGGATACGCCTACCGGGATGACCGATGCATTTGCCGAGAAGTTTCAGGCGTTGCTTCCGTTACAGCCGCGCATGATCACCAATGACCGATTGAAGCGTCCCGATTTCCCCGGTGATTTCAAAACACCGGAGCAGCGTATACCGGACCTCAGTGAACTCGATGGTAAAGATTGGGAGACCTGTATGACAATGAACGGCACATGGGGCTATAAAAGTTATGATGATAAGTGGAAGACCACGGAGACACTGATTCGTAACTTGCTGGATATAGCTTCCAAAGGTGGTAATTATCTGCTCAACATTGGTCCGAAGGCAGACGGTGAATTCCCGGCTGAAAGTATAGAGCGACTAAAAGCTATAGGTGTCTGGATGAAGGTAAACGGTGAAGCAGTATATGGCACACAGGCTTCACCCCTGGCACCCTTGTCATGGGGGCGATGCACGCGTAAAGATAAAAATGGTAACACAACGCTATACCTGTCCGTGTTCGAGTGGCCGAAGGATGGAAAGTTGATCGTTCCGGGTTTACGCAACCAGGTTAATAGTGCAGCACTACTTGCATCCGGTAAGAAGCTTCAAACCGGTATAGATAACGATCAGCTAGTAATAACACTCCCTCCGAATGCTGTTGATCCGATCGCTACGGTTATCAGGCTGGATGTAAAGGGCATCATTGAAAAAGTTCAGGCTCCGCAAGTAAAGAAAGAGATGCAGGCAGGCGAAGTTCATTAGTAATACTATATATTTGGTAAGTATAAATGCTATCTATGCTTCCTATATCTTTTGTTCGCAGTGCTTGTGCTGGTTTAGTTGTAACATTGAGTATATCTGCGTGGTCGTGCAGGGAACCGAATGTGCGTGCGGAATCCGGTTTGATCCACTATGTAGATCCGCTGGTGGGTACAGCAGCCAGCACAACTGAAAGTGCGCGCAAGCATAGCGAAGCAGGTTCTGAATTAAAAGGACAAACCTTTCCCGCTGTTGGTGTTCCTCACGGTATGACCCATTGGACACCGCAGACACGTGCTACCGAAAACAAATGTATAGCACCCTACTATTATCGCGATAGTTTGTTTCAGGGTTTCAGAGGAAGTCACTGGCTGAGCGGTTCCTGTACACAGGACTATGGCAGTGTTACCATCATGCCCATAACCGGTTCACTCGCAACAGATGCAGTATTGCGCGCGTCTCCCTTTCAGCACACGCGGGAGACAGCACGACCGGATTACTATTCTGTATACCTGGAGAAATATAAAATTACTGCCGAAGTAACAGCTATATCACGCGCGTCACTGATGCGGTTTACTCCCAATACATCAGAAGAAATGTATATCATAATTGAACCCAACAGCGATGAAGGTGAAGGTTTTGTAGAAATACATGCTGATAAGAAGGAGATCGTTGGTTATAACCCGGCACACCGTATATACCAGGGCTGGGGCGAGCCTGCCGGATTCAGCGGATACTTTGTTATTGTATTGGACACCGATATAGAAGAGTTTGGTACGTGGAACGGAGATAGTACACAGAAAAACAGCACATCCACAAAAGGAAATAAAAGCGCAGTCGGGGCTTTTGTAAGAATGCACCCTAAAGCAAACAGCCCTATACATGTAAAAGTAGGTACATCGTTTACCAGTATAGAAGGTGCCCGTAAAAATTTGACAGCTGCTATACCTGACTGGAATTTTGATGCTGTACAGAAAGCATCTGCGGAAAGCTGGAACAAAGCGCTTCGTAAAATTGAAGTAAAAGGACAAAGCGAAGACGATAAAAAGCTTTTCTATACCGCGCTATACCATGCAGAATTATTGCCGCGTGTATTTAATGATGAAGACGGATCGTATCCGGAATTCGGAGGCACCGGAAAGATAGCCAGGGTAAAGGGACAGGATTACTACGATGACTTTTCCATGTGGGATACGTATCGTGCTGTACACCCGCTGCTGACGCTTATAGAACCGGAAGCTTCAGAGCACATGGTGAAATCATTATTACTGAAGGCTGACCAGGGCGGATGGCTCCCTATATTTCCATGCTGGAATAATTATACTGCGGCCATGATTGGCGATCATGCTACTGCAATGATTGGTGATGCACTGATGAAAGGTATTGCAGCAGATGAAGCTGAGCGTGCCTATACCATCATGCGTAAAAATGCTTTCGAGCCCAACGCTGATGCAGCAAGTTATAAAGATGGTAAAGGCAGGCGTGCGCTCGCATCGTATCTGCAGTATGGGTATATACCACTCGAAGATTCAGTGTGGGATTCATTTCATAAGCGTGAGCAGGTATCCAGGACATTGGAATATGCTTACGATGATTTTGTCCTGTCACAGGTTGCCAAAAAACTTGGAAAGACAGAAGACTATCAGAAGCTGATACAACGTGCTGCCAATTATAAAAATGTAATTGATCCGTCTACCGGCTACGCACGTGGACGATATGCTAACGGAACGTGGATCGAACCGTTTGATCCGTTTGCTGCGCGTACACCCTATATCACCGAAGGTACTCCTGCGCAATATACCTGGTATGTGCCGCAGGATGTTAACGGATTGATTGCTATAGAAGGAGGGACTGACCGATTCATCGCGCGCCTGGATACACTGTTTGATCAGCATTATTACTGGCACGGTAATGAACCTGGACATCAAACTGTATATCTCTATAATCATGCAGGCGCTCCGTGGAAAACGCAAAGCAGAGTTCCCGGTATCATTCGTGAAGAATATAGTACAGGGTCGGGCGGCCTGAGCGGCAATGAAGATGGTGGACAGATGTCGGCATGGCTCGCGTTTAGTATGATGGGACTTTATCCTACGTGTCCGGGAGTTCCGTATTACGATATAGGCACTCCGTTGTTTGAGGAGATAACTATTCACACCGGCAAGGCGGCCTTTATTATAAAAGCAGAAAACTGGAATGCTACGAATAACTATATACAATCAGCAACACTGAATGGACACCCTTTTAACAGAGCATACCTGTTACACGAAGAGATTACTAAAGGCGGAACATTGGTGTTGATCATGGGAGCGGAGCCAAACAAAGCATGGGGAAGCGATGCTGCGAATATTCAGTATTGAATAATAATAAAAGTGAAATCCTGATTTTAATCACTTTACCAATTGATGCTGCTCATGCTTTGTTGCACGGTACTGGAATAAGTTTGTGTATCGGACGCGCAGATATATAGCGTCTGTTGAACTTATTCCAATAACAATGAAAACATTTGTATACAGCGCTCATGCATACGATCGTCCTTTTTTAGAAGAGGCCTCAGGGAAGCGGCATACGTTAATTTTTTCAGAAGAGAAGCTTACGATCGACACGGCACGCTATGCTTTGGGCTTTGATGCGATTGCTGTATTTACGGCAGATGACTGCTCCGCACCTGTATTGGACAAACTTTACGCACAGGGTATTCGGTATATAGCACTTCGCTCAGCCGGTTATGATCATATTAATTTGCATCATGCTGCCCAATTGGGAATTCGCGTAGCACACGTTCCGGAGTATTCTCCCTATGCCATTGCAGAGCATGCTGTTGCCATGCTCATGATGATGAACCGGAAATTACTCGATGCTCAGTTACTGATGAAGCTCCAGGATTTCAGACTGGATACACTTACCGGATTTGATATACATGGAAAGAAGGTTGGCGTTATAGGTACCGGTAAGATTGGTGTAGCCTTCGCGCGGATTATGCTCGGCTTTGGTGCTACAGTGTTAGCCAGCGATCCCGTTCAGGCGGAGGAAGCTATTGCACTTGGTATTCAATATGTATCGCTGGAAGAATTGTTGCGCACGAGTGATATTGTATCTGTGCATTGTCCGCTGAATGAAACGACAAAGTACCTCTTGTCGGCTAAACAATTTCTGTGGATGAAGAGCGACAGTATCGTGATCAATACATCACGCGGGGCCATCGTAAATACCAGGGACCTGATCGCAGCGCTGGAGGATAAAAAAATAGGAGGGGCCTGCCTCGATGTATATGAGCGAGAGAAGGGGCTGTTCTTTGAAGACCATCGCAATGATATTATACAGGACGAAGATTTTCTGAAATTGCGCGGTATGAAGAATGTGCTGATCACCGGTCACCAGGCATTTCTAACCCGCGAAGCACTTACCGGTATAGCTGCCACTACGGTACATACCCTTGACTGCTGGCAGTTGGGATATAAGTCTCCCCACGAATTGCATGCCGATGAAAGTTTCACAAGAAATGTGAATACAACGCATACTAAAGATCCCGGAAGCATAACGGTACTATCCATTTGAATAGCGTATATGTATAGTGGACGTAAACAGATTGCAGAACGATGGAACCTGCAGATGTTGCAGTATATAGTATACGGATCCGTCATACTGTTCTTCGGACGAGACATCTTTATACCAATCAGTTTTGCACTGTTAATAAGTTTCATACTATACCCGGTTTGCACATGGATGCAACGAAGAGGTGCCGGTAAACTCACGGCTATAATTATAGCATTGTCGTTGTTGGTTGTTATAGGACTCCTGCTCATTACGCTATTGGTAACACAAGCGCTTAGCTTCCTGCGGGAATGGCCCGCGCTACAGACTAAATTTACAACTGTAGCAGAAACGGTCAGCCAGTTGATAGCCGATCGTGGTATAACCAAAGAACAACAAAGTGACTGGCTATATTCTGTTGTGAACCAGGCGGGTGGTAAAGCGCTGCAGGTGTTGAGTGATACTGTATCGGCTTCCGTCTTTTCAGCCGTCATGCTGGTACTTATACCGGTCTATACAATTCTGATTCTGTATTACCGTCATCAGTGGATGGAAATTATATACCGGATTTTTCCGGATGAGCGAAGAGACAGTCTTCAAAAAGTCGTAACGCTCACGATTGAGACATACTATAATTTTATAAAGGGGATGGGCATCGTTTATCTCATCGTAGGGACTTTGAATAGTATCGGCTTGTTGCTATTGGGTGTTCCGCACGCTGTCCTGTTCGGATTTATAGCTTCCGTGCTCACCTTTATACCGTATGTCGGAATCACCATCGGATCATTATTGCCGATTGCCATGGCCTGGGTCACGTACGATTCCATCTGGTATCCCATTGGTATCATTGGTATTTTTACGTTTGTACAATACCTGGAAGCGAATATCATATTTCCACTCGCAGTGAGCCAGCGGCTGAATGTAAACACCTTCGTGATGCTCATTGCCATCTTTACCGGCGGATTACTATGGGGCATGGCTGGTATGATACTCTTTGTTCCATTCGTTGGTATACTCAAGCTTATTGCCGATCACAACCCTCGCTGGAAAACAATATCCATGATGCTCGGCCAGCATCACTGATGCTTAGTTTCGCGGTGCCGAAGTTTGATTAATGCGAAGCGCTTTTATGATCTTATCAAATATAGCCGTGTTTTGATAGACACCGGCAAAATCTTTCGCGCCACTTCCATAAGCAAATACCGGTACCATAACAGCTGTATGATCCTGCGTGCTGAAGTTGCCATGCACATATCCTTTCTGAAGATCACCATCGAGTAATGTGAGTCCACCGGTTTCATGATCGGCTGTGATGATCAGTAATGTTTCCGGATGTGCATCAACATACGCCATCGCTTTACCAATGGCTTCATCAAAATCGAGCATCTCGCGTACCACATACTCCATGTTGTTGGCATGACCACCGTAGTCTATTTGTGCGCCTTCCGCCATAATAAAGAATTGACTCTTCTTGTCAGTAAATGTACTGAGCGCTTTTTGAAGTGATGCTGAAAGAAAATTACCGCGACCTTGTTTCATTGAACGGGCCGCAGCATTGTCGAGCACTATATATTTATCGCTGCGAATACTATCGAGAGATTGAAGATTGTTCGATACGGTATATCCTTTTTGCTGCAATGCGGGGAAAAGATTGCTGCCATCTTTACGCGTGGTAAAATGAGTAACACCACCACCCAACAGTATATCTACCGGACTGGTTAAAAAGTCGGCAGCGATTTTTTCATTGAACTCCCGATCAATCACATGTCCGTAGAAAGCAGCAGGGGTTGCATCTGTAATATCACCGCAGGAAATAACAGCTGTCTTATAATTATACTGGTGAAGGATATCCGTTATAGGTGTTAATATTTTTCCCGAAGCATCAACACCAATTGCGCGATTACTGGTTTTCTGTCCGGTAGCCATGGCTGTTGCGCCTGCAGCAGAGTCTGTTATATAGCTATCAGCCGATGCGGTAACTGAAAGGCCGATCGTAGGAATGGTGAACAGATTTAATTTTCCCTGGTTCGCTGTATAGCCTGCATAGAGTTGCGTCAATCCCATGCCATCACCGATCAACAGAATAACATTTTTTACCTGTACACTTTCTGCTGCTACAACAGGTTTATGTACAGCATGAGACACTGTGTTTTGAAAAACATCGTGCGGCTCTTTCTCAATGAAAGAAGCAAGGGCAGTAACGTGGTCGGTACCAATATAGTCAACATTCAGTTTTTGTAACGTGATCCAGGCGTTTACCAGATCAGGTGTTGCCCAGAAGCGGATGCGTTTCCCTAAACTATGCACGTTATCAATCACCGCTGTAATTTTCTTCAGATCTGGTGCCGTGAGTGTTCCTTTGCCATTCCACGAAGTATACTTTTTAAAATCATCGCTGATGATACTGATACGCCTTAGCTGTTCCGTTGTATAGGCCACAGTCGGGCGTCCGTCAAAATGAATATAGTCCGGGAATAATTTCCATTGATCCGGTACAGGCACACTGCCGCTAATGGTAATGGTTAGTGACTGACAACCCGTTATAGCCGGGTACTTTTTTAATTTCCTGACAAGCGATTGCAGTGTCGGGATACCTTCTGTTTTTAAATCGATGAGCAGGTTCAGAGTTTTAGCTTTCGCATATACCGCACCATTGTGAAAAGCAATCTTCTCTGCCAGTGGTTTCAGATATAGTTTGTCAAGCGTATGATCGGTTGTGATTTCCTTTTCTTCATGCGCTACATATAGTTCGCCATTTCTTAAAAATACATCTGCCTCGATTGATCCGACCTGGCTATAGTATGCCGTAAGGAACGGGATGGGATGCACGTAATCATTATGCGCATGAATGGACGAAGTTGTATACTCTTGCGCCATGTTTGCGAAGCACACGACAAAGAACAGGCATGATAAAGTAAATCGTTTCATATACAGGATAGCTATAGTTTGCTACAGAACAGCAGCAAATGTTCAGGTTCAAAGGTAAGACAGTACACGTAAAAGTAAATCAGCGCAGCACAAAACTTGGTTGCAGAACATGCTTTTTTACCAGCAGGTTGAACTCATCCACATCAAACGGTTTCATGATAACCGATTCAAAACCAGACTGCAACAGTTTCCTATACCGGCCTTTATCAACATGGCAGGTTGTAGCAAATGCCGTGAACGGATGTGCCTGTATACTACGAAGTTCGTATAGCAAATCAAGACAGTCCATGTCGTGCAACAAGCTCACATTCAGCAAGGCAACATCAAAGGTATGGCTCAGCGCAAAGGCGATCGCTTCGCGTGAAGAGGAGAGTGTGGTGACTCCGTAATGAGGAGTTAAAAGTTTCTTTAGTATAAAGCGATCGGTCTGAAGGTCCTCCACCACTAATACATGCATAGCGTATTTTTATCGTGTAGCAAAAGTAAATCTGTAACGCAAAGTAAATTTGAAATAAAGATCAAATAAACATTAACAGTTTGTAATGATCGTGGTGATCCGGTATAGTATCCGTGAAACTAAAAAAGTATAGAACCTTTTCAGATTTCCGTTTTAAAAAATTATATTTAGTTAAATGTCAGGGAGGCAACCTGAAAATATCGTCAATGTAATGTGCTGCAGAATGCGGGGTGCTTCCTTTTACTCCTAATCATCTTACGAACGCATTAACTTAATATAACCGTAACAGAAAAAATTCAACTTGCTGAAGGATGAAGTATTTTATTTGCGCGGATTTTAAACAATCCTGACCACTAAAAGTACATCTGTAAACAGTCTCTGTGCACCCAACTATATCATATCCTATATTTAAAAATCATGTAAGCCTATGAAAGAAAACTACAGTAGTTATTTCTGGAAATACCTTTTGCTGCGTTGCAGTAAAAGATATTTCATGTATACAGTGCTCATCGCGCTGTTAACCGTGCCCGTGTGTTTGTTTGCTTCACCCTTGCAAGCTGTTACGGTTACTGGTAAAATAATAGATGATACCGGTGAAGTATTACCAGGTGTTAGCGTTGTTGAAAAAGGAACGACCAATGGTACTGTTAGTGATAATGAAGGAAGATATAGCCTTCAGGTATCATCCGGTCAATCTGTTATTGTGTTTAGTTTTGTCGGAACAGTATCGCAGGAAATTGTAGTTGGCGATAGAACATCTTTTGATGTGACACTCGTTGCTGACGCCTCTACACTCTCTGAAGTTGTAGTGGTTGGTTATGGTACACAAGAAAAGAAAGATGTAACCGGTGCCGTAACTTCCGTGAAGAGTGAAGATTTTAACCGTGGCGTTATCGCCTCTCCTGAACAACTTCTTCAAGGTAAAGTTGCCGGTGTAAACGTAACCTCTGTGAGTGGTGAACCTGGTGCTAAGCAAACTATTTCCATTCGCGGTCCCGGTGGTGTGCGTACCGGAAGTACACCGTTGTTTGTTGTTGATGGATTGCCGTTAGACAATTCAACTACAGGCGGTGATACCAACCCGCTTAACTTTCTTAACCCTCAGGACATTGAGTCTATTGATGTATTAAAAGATGCTTCTGCCACCGCTATATATGGTTCACGTGGAGCGAATGGTGTCGTGCTCATCACTACAAAAAAAGGAAAGGCAGGGCATTCTTCCATATCGTATAACACAAGCTTTGGTATATCCAAGCTGGCCCGTGAAATCGATGTGTTTACTGCTGATGAATTCCGTCAGCATGTGCCCGAGACTGGTGCTACTATTATAGATGCCGGATCAGCAACGGACTGGCAGAAAGAAGTTATGCGCACCGCCTATACACAAACACACAATTTAAATTTGAGTGGCGGCTCGGAAAACCTGACTTACTATGCGTCCCTCGGTATGCAAGACCAGGAAGGTATATTGAAGAAGAGTGATATGAAACGCTATACGGGACGTATCAATCTTACTCAGAAATTATTGAATGATAAACTGAGAGTTGATCTGAATCTGAGCGCCAGCAATACGGAGAACAATCGCCCTCCGGTTGGAGATATCATTGGTACAGCTTTAAGCTTGAACCCAACGTATGCAGCGTATGATGCTGCCGGTAATCCTACAATTATACCGAACGTTACTAACCCGTTGATCCGCTTGAAATTGAGTGATGATATTACCAGTACAACCCGAATTATCGGTAATATATCTCCATCACTTGAGATTATTAAAGGACTTGTTTATAAACTCAATTTTGGTATAGACAACTCCAGCTCTATACGCGATGAGCAGTCGATGCCTAGCACAACACCTCAACAGGATGGACGTTTAAACTCAACGTTCGTAAACAACAACAATAGTCTTATTGAGAACTATATTACTTATTCGCTTACCAAAGGGCAGCACAACTTCTCTGTACTGGCAGGACATTCATACCAAAAGATATTCCTGCAGACACGCTGGTGGAGTATCAGTAAATTTCCTGATAACGGTATAGAGCCGCGTTACAATCCTGGATTTGGTACAGAAGTATTGCTATCAGGTGATAACAATAACAAACCTTATGGAACTGCTACTAAAAACGAACTGCAATCATTTTTCGGAAGAGTAAATTATGAGTTTATGGACCGTTATCTGATCACTGCTACAGTACGTGCAGACGGATCTTCGAAGTTTGGTTCGAATAATAAATACGGAACGTTTCCCTCATTTGCATTGGGATGGAGAGTATCAGAAGAAGCATTCATGCAATCACTGCCGTTCAGTAACCTGAAACTTCGTGCAGGTTGGGGACGGACTGGTAACCAGGAGATACCTTCCAAAATAACACAAGCCAGATTCAGAACAACAGTGGAAGCATCCACTAGTTACCCGCTTAATCCTTCCGGAGTTTACCCAGGTGGAACTGTTGACTCACGAGTGGCTAATCCAAATATACAGTGGGAAGTATCGCAGCAAATCAATTTAGGTCTTGATTATGGTTTCTTTGATGGAGCGCTTTCCGGATCTATCGATTACTTCAACAAAGTTTCTGATAACATTTTGTTAGAAGTTATTCCTCCTGATCCCGTTCAGCCTGCACTAACATATTGGAGAAACGTGAAGAACATGGAGATTACCAACAAAGGATTGGAACTCGCGCTAAATTATCAACATAGAGGAGACAATGGTTTTTCCTATGGTGTAGGTGGTAATATTACCTTTATCGATAACGTGGTTGAAGGATCGCCTTATACCATTATTACTACGGGTACTATTAATGGGGCAGGTTTGACCTCTGCTACAGCCAATGGATATGTGAATGGAGAACCTATCGGAACTTTCTATCTGAAAGAATTTGCAGGTATAGATGAGAATGGCGAAAACATTTTTGTGGATCATACTGGTGAAGGGAATATTACAGATGCAGACAGAATTGCTGCCGGAAGTGCATTGCCGACCAAGATGTATAACTTTACCGGTAATATTGGTTACAAAGGATTTGATCTGACTGTAAATTTCAATGGTGTATCCGGTAACAAAGTGTATGACAACACCGAGAATGCACTCTTCACTACTACCAACTTATCAAGATCGTTCAATACAACTGCTGCTGCTATTGAGTATCCACAAGAATCTGACTTGAACTCGGGTGATGTTTCAACTCGCTATTTGAAAGACGGATCTTTCCTGCGCCTGAATAACGCGACCCTCGGATATAATTTCAGACCTGAAATGCTGGGCATCAGTAACTGGGTAAAATCACTTCGTCTTTCAGTAACGGGTCAGAACTTATTTGTGATCACAAATTATGATGGTTACGATCCGGAAGTAAACACCGACAAGACTGTTAATGGTATTACTTCATGGGGTATAGACTACCAGAGCTATCCGAAAGCACGCACTATTGTATTTGGACTTAATATTACATTTTAAGAGATACTATATATGAAAAAGAAAATATTATTACTGTCTCTTTGTTTCAGCATTCTGTTCGCGAACAGTTGTACTGATCTGGAAGAAGAAGTACTGGATGAATCGTTTACGGGTGGTGCAAGCCCAGAAGCAGCTGCTGATGGAATTATAGCTCCGGTATATGCCGCTATGCCTGATTTATTCCTGCACACGCGCTATTTTGCTCTTCAGGAAATTTCAACGGATGAAGCTATACTCCCTTTTAGAGGAGGTAAAGACTGGGGTGACAACAATATTTATATCGATTTACATAGACATAACACGACTCCACAAAGTGCAATCGTAAATGATACATGGAAATCTCTTATTGTTACCGGTGTTACACGAGCTACCAGTGCTATTGACCAACTTGAGGATATAGATACTGAGACAGCAAAGACTTATCTGGCGGAAGCCAAGGCAATGCGTGCATACTATTCTATGCTTAGCCTTGATCTGTTCGGGTTAATCTTTGTGAAAGACAACTTGGCAGCGAGATCAACGATACTAAGAGGTAATGATGCCGTTGAGTTTATTAAAAACGAACTTCTATCAGTACAAGATGCAGTAAGTAATACTGTCGGTCCAGGTAGAGTTACACAAGGTGCTGTTTGGGGATTGCTTGCCAGGCTGCATTTGAACGCAGCAGTATATCGTGATCCATATGCAGATACCTTCAATTTTACAAATGAAGATATGGATAAGGTTATTGAGTATACGGACAAAGTAGTAGCGTTAGGACAATATCAGTTTTCTCCTGAGTATTTTGAGATCTTTGATGATGAGAACCATACTAACAAGGAGCTTATCTTCGCGCTCGATCAACGCGCAGAACTCAATGGACATAACCGTATGGCATATTTTTCTTTATCAGGCGATCAATTCCCGCTGCCTCAGTTTCCGAAAGCAAATGGAACAGACGGTCCTGCTATAACTTCTGATTTTTACCATACCTGGACAGATGCTTACGGTGCCAATGATCCTGCTACAATGGATCCAAGGTTCTACAAGAAGAATTTAATTATACCTGCCGATTCATGTATGACGGCTGCATCTTTTGAGATTGACAGAGGCATTTTGAGAGGGCAGCAATATGGATTACAAACTCCTGCCAGTGGAACTCCCTTCACACGTTGTGGTGATGGCGGTGCCAACTATAAGGTTGGTAAACTATTCAACAGGACCCGCGGTTTAGCAAATGTACCTGTGAACTTTACTGAATTTGTTAACTATACTGAAGCTGGTCGTGGCTATAGCAACGGTTATAGAGTGTTGAAGTATGAATTCAGCAAGAAGTCTGATACCGGTCGTAACAAAGGCGATGCTGATATTATTATCTTACGCTTGGCCGATATATATATGATGCGCGCTGAGGCAAAACTTCGCAAAGGTAATGCTGCTGATGCGCTGGCAGATGTAAATATTGTTAGAGCGTCACGTACAGCACGTGTTACGCCACCAGCGCTTGGTGAGATGACTCTGGATATACTATTTCGTGAGCGTGGTTTTGAATTCTATTGGGAAATGCAACGCAGAACCGACATGATACGCTTCGGTAAATACGAAGGTTCATGGACTGAAAAAACGGATGCAGACAAACGTAAACGACTCTTCCCGCTTCCGCAGTCAGCCATCGATGGTGCTTCGGAGATACCAGGATATTTAATACAGAACGCAAGCTATTAACTCCTGCCTATAGTTCTTAATTTTTTCAAGAGGTTGTCTCCATAGCGGAGACAACCTCTTTCTGTTTTAGTACTTGCCAATAGTTTATCACCAATAAAGTAGTATGCCTTTCAGGGTCTAGTTTTGTTAAATTTAATATTACTTTTTCGTCTTAGGTGCTCTTAGTTTTTTTACCTTTGACCTGATACGATTACCAGTAATCTGTTACAGTAATGAAATTTAACCTCCTACCTGCCATCATGCTAGTCATGGTACATCTACCATTGATTGCTCAACAAACCAACACCGTTATTCCTCCTTCGCCTGATGCAGCTGCCTTGGGTAAGTATGGAAATATACCTGTAAGTACATATACCGGAGTTCCAAATATTAGTATTCCGCTTCTTAATGTTGATTATAGAGATATTCATATACCTATAGATTTAAGTTACCATGCATCCGGAGTAACCGTAGAGGAAGATGCAAGCTGGGTAGGTCTTGGATGGGTTCTAAATTATGGCGGGGTTATTACGCGTACTGTAAGAGGTGGTGATGATATGCAGTTTGCCAAAGACCGTTACTCAAATATTAGTACTTTTGGTTATCAGGGATATCCTTATGATGGAGATGCTGGCTCAGGAAACTTTCTACAAAATGTTTGTGTACATGATATCGATCCGGAGCCTGATTTGTTTTATTTTAATTTCCTCGGTAAAAGTGGAAGCTTCATTCTTCCTAAAGGCCAAGATAAAACACTCAATTTTGTTAGTGGAACACCTCTAAAAGTAGAAAAGATCGATATAAAATATGATAAGGCCAATTTACGTTGGCAAATAAAAACTGCTGATGGTTATACCTATTTGTTTAAAACTATCGAGGCAACTGAGACATTACACGGACGCATTCAATATGGATCTGGCCCGGAGGCAATGCGATTTGATTCTGACACTCAGGGATTTTTATCTTACGATGATATTGTTGNNATTGTTGTTTCTTCATGGTATCTTAATAAAATCATATCGCCCACCGGTGTTGAGGTAAATTACATATATGATACCGTAGCGGAACAGCAGCCGCCCGGACGACCTGAATATTCAGTTTACGGATCTGCCCGGATTATTATAAACGATGTAAAAGAGACAGTTATTCTTCCTAATGCGACTGACGAATGCTACAGACCGTCTTATGGGGGTGGACTTAAGGTGTTTACAAAGCATATTTACCTTAAAGAAATTCAGCATCCGCTAGGTAAAATTACTTTTAACAAATCGCTTCGAGAGGATATGATGCCTGCAGAAGGAAACGCAAGTATTTATCCTTATTTACTTCAAAGCCCCTTCTTTTTGTGGGAAAATCGCATAGGACCACAAAAACTTGATAATATAGAGTTTAGAGATAATGCGGGCGAGCTTATGAAGCGGGTCGAAATGCAATATAGCTACTTTAATGAATCTGTGACCGGTAACGACAAGTATAGTTTCAGAAGGCTAAAGTTGCAAAGCGTACGTGAGTGCGGGAGTACAACCTGTAAAGCTCCTTACCAGATGTTTTATAACGAGACAACCTCTTTGCCTTCAAAGTATTCGTTTGCTCAAGATTTTTGGGGTTATTACAACGGAGCACAGGATAATGTTTCACGTATACCCTATGGGACCTATTATGATATGACGACAAGCAAATATTTTTATATAGGTGATTCTGATCGACAACCGAACCCAAATTATACGAGCTGTGCAATATTGAATAAATTAGTATACCCCACAGGTGGTACTACAGACTTTGAGTTTGAAAACCATGCATATCATAATTTTTCTGATGACGCGTTTACATATACCGACTTCTATAATTATCAACCTATATATTTAAATAGCTCTGTGACAAATGGATCTGGTCCGGAATTTCAAATAGTTACGTTTACACTAACCGAGCCGGTTCAAGAATTAATAGTTGATGGTACAATGACTTACTATCGTTCGGCTGAATCAACCGCTCCCTGTAATGTTACGAATCCCTATACATTTTATGGCGGATCAGAACCATGGTATAGTTTGCGAAATACATCTTCATCATCGACTATAGTAACGCGCACGATGGCCGACTTCCTTAATTATTTTACCAGTTACTATAATAATCACTGTGTAAATCCGCCCATAACGCCTGAACAGATTGATCCAATATACAAACGAAAAGATCGGATAACATTACCTGCCGGAACCTATGAATTAAAAGTATATTCCAGAGCAGAATTCAATATTAATGTTTCTGCTTCCGAGAATCACATAAGGCCCAGAACTATAGGCATTAATAATGACGGTATATATGCCAAGTATGCTGGCGGTTTGCGAATTAAGCGGATTATATCCAGAGCTAATGCAAGTTCTCAACCTCAGGTTATGCGATATGATTATACCCAAATATTAAATTCCCAAAAATATTCAACCGGGCGCTTAATGCTCTATCCGAGTTACCACATTCCCCATCATTGCACAGACGATTTTTATTCACAAACTGTTGTATCTATGCTAGGGCGCTCATGGAGCAATAGCCCTCTGGCCACGTCCGCATCAGGTAGTATTGTTGGTTATGATAAAGTAACTGAACTATACGGTGATAACGGAGAGAATGGCAGAACTGAATATTACTACATGAATGAAGGCGAGGAGGCACTAGATCTGCCGTTTCTGATCGAAGGCTTGCCCACACGCAAAAGGAATTCTAACGGGTTGGTGACCGATGTGAAGCACTTTACCAGTCAGTTAAAGCTGACTAAAACAGAGAATTATCTATATACTCCACAACTTCACCAATCTTTTGTGGGGTATGCTACTAAACAACTTATCCTGATTAACTGGGGAATTGTGAGCTCTCAATGTCATCCACATTTGATGGCTTCGCTGCCGTATTATGTAAACGCTGAGCGATGGGTAGTGGAGAAGAAGACTGAGCGGCTATATTCTCAAAATACAGAGGAGTACTCACAGATTGTTACTGATTTTACTCATGATACAGAATCACATCTACAAGTTAAAACGGAAGAGAGAGCCACAAACGATGGTAATGTAATTAAGACCGAATATTCGTATCCCCCAGATGCATCGTGGATTCCGTTACCGATGTGGCAGGATAAGTTTATTTATGATAAAGTAGTTGAAAAGAAAATTTATAAAAACAGCAGTCTTATAAATACTTACAAAACCCATTATGATAATCGTGCCTTTTTAACAAAGGAAGAGGTAGCTAATGGCGTTTCCGCTCTGGAGGAAGTTGCGCGCTACAAATATAATTCTAAGGGTAATATATTGGAGGTAGTAAACCGAGACGGTACTTCCCAAGTATACCTGTGGAGTTACAATAACAGTTATCCGATTACTTTTATTAAGAATGCCACTCTTGCCGATGTATGTACTGCAATGAGTGTTACGGAGGAAGCTCTTGAATTATTCGCTTCCGAAAATATACCCTCGAATAACTACTTAACTAAGATTAATAGCTTACGAACTGCGTTACCAAATGCAATTATAAATACATTTTCGTATAGGCCGCTTATCGGGTTGAGAACGGCTTCGGATGCAAATGGAAGGACTACGTCTTACGAATATGATGATTTGGGCCGGCTCTCTTTTGTTAAAGATCATGACGGTAATCTTATAAAAGTTTATAAGTATAATTATAAGCAATAACCTTCCAAATCAATATATATATACCTATCATAATTACCCTAGTCTAATGAAAGCTTTTAAGGTTGTCTTTATAATCCAATTTTTTATATTGATTTCGTTTTACGCGGCATCAGCACAAGCTACTTCGGTAGAAGTGACAGGTTCCTCTTCGGTAGCATCTGGAGAGAGCGTAACATATAATGCTGTTTTTAAAAATTCTTCGGGTCAGATTGTTACGCCACCTGTACTCTTAACGGATGCTTTTGATTGGAAAATTTCAGGAAACTATATTTTGGTTGACTATTCGAATTATTCTTGCAAGATACAATGGACAGAGCCGGGAGCACATACGATCGAATATTCTGCGCAATCATTCACCCATACTTATTGGGATAATTTGACTGTCACTGTAAATAACGCTCCTCCGGTTGCTAGCGCGGCTACCAACGTCAATACCAACTCTTTCACTGCCAATTGGAGCAGTACCTATGGCGCCACAAGTTACCGTCTTGATGTTTCTACAAATTCAGGCTTCACGAGTATACTTTCAGGATACAACGACTTAACGGTTACCGGAACGAATCAATCTGTAACAGGCTTGGCAGCAGGTATAACTTATTATTATCGAGTAAGATCAATAGGGACTTATGGCACCTCTGCAAATTCTAATACTGTAAATGTTCAGACCATGTTGACTGCTCCAGTAGCTACTGCAGCCAATATTGGGACGACTAGTTTTACTGCAAATTGGAATGCTGTGCAAGGCGCTAATGATTACTTTCTTGAACTTTCGACAAGCAGTTCTTTTTCATCCATTGCAGATTCTTACTATGTGTTTAGTACAAACCAGCTTGTTACGAGGCTTTTGGATGGTACGGTTTATTATTATCGCGTTACTGCGCGTAATTATTCAATAGGTTCCTCAGGACCGTCCAACGTAGTGCAAGTACTAACTTTACCAGCAGCACCAGTGCTTGCAAATACAACTAACGTTACATCCACCTCATTTACTTCAACTTGGAATAGTGTGCAAGGGGCTTCTAACTACAGTATAGACATATCTACTTCCAGCAGCTTTTCAACTTTCGTTTCTGGTTATAATGATTTAACGGTAACGGGTAACACCAAAATGATTAGCGGTCTAACTCCCGGAACTTTATATTATTATCGTGTTCGCGCAGTCAATGCTTCTGGCCCTTCTGTAAATTCTAATACAAATTCAGTTCGGCTAGTTCCAGCAGCACCTGTAGCAACCAGTGCTACTGCTATAACTATTAATTCTTTTCAACCAAATTGGAGTGGTGGGGCTGGTGCTACAGGCTATATTCTTCAAGTTTCAGAAGTAAGTTCATTTGCTTCGATTAAAGCAACTTATAACATATCGGGATTTGTCTCACCTGTATCTCAGCTTTGGCCTGGAGTAATTTACTACTATCGGGTAGCTGCAATTGGAGCTAGTGGCAATTCAGATTATTCAAATATAGTACAGACTGCAACTTTGCCATTGGCTCCGGTTGCCTATAATGCGAAAATATTGAGTTCAACTTCGCTCAACATATTCTGGAGCAATGTAGGTGCATCAAGTTATCGTCTCGATGTTGGGACAAACTCGAGTTTTTCCAGTTTTGTAATTGGTTACAACAATTTAACAGTTAACGGAACTACGGCTACCTTAACAGGTCTTACCAATGGTGTTGTATACTATTACCGCGTCAGAGCAGTCAATGCTTTGGGAGGTGTATCAGCAAATTCAAATACGATAAAGGTTGATGACTTATCACAAAATTATGTGAGGGTTAATACTATGTTAGTCCCAGGAAAAACAAGTGTACAGCAAGTTGAGACATCGACATTTCGTGAGGTTAATACAGGATATAGTTTCTTTGATGGTTTGGGGAGATTGTCTCAGACGGTATCACTGAACCAATCGCCAGCCGAACAAGATATTGTTCAGCCAGTTGCTTATGATGCTTTTGGCAGAGAGGATAAGAAGTATCTGCCTTACGTTGACGGAGCTGGAGGCTGGTTTAGAACAGACGCTTTGAAGGACCCTGCATCAACGGCTATCGAAGAGGAATCTATATATCGCAGTGGTAAACAATATAATTTTTACCAGCAGGGAGGAGAAGTTGCTAAGGATCAGTATCCGTATTCAACAACAACCTTTGATAAAAGCCCTTTGAATCGAGTAGCTCAACAAGGTGCACCTGGACAGGTTTGGCAGCCTGAGGTATTAACAGGTAATCAACTGAAGTCCGCTACCGATAAATCGGTGAAATTTTCAGATGAGTGTAACTCTACAAATGAAGTGTTATTGTGGAAGTATTTGACTCCATCTGCTAATTCACCTTACTTACTTGGCCTTGTAGATGCAAGTACTACATCTGGTCTATTGTATTATGCTCCGGGGTCTTTGCGGAGGCAAAGAACGATTGATGAGCATAATAACGAAGTGATATCGTATGTTGACAGTGAAGGGCATACGGTACTAAATCGGGTACAAGTAGTTTCTGGCTTACCGGCCATTAATGATAGTAATTATGCTAGCACATATTATATATATGATGATTTTGGGAGTCTTGTTTGTGTTATACCTCCAGAGGCAGTGCGCCAAATAACCGCAACCAGCTCCACAGTATATTTTGATCAAATTGATGCTGTTAAGGATGCATTCCTCAAACGTTGGGCATTCCGCTATGTATACGATTGGCGTAAACGTATGACTCAGAAGCAAGTTCCTGGTGCAGAAGCTGTTTATATGGTATATGACAATCGCGACCGACTAGTGCTTACGCAGGATGGAAATCAGCGCGTTAGTAATTTATGGACGTTCACGAAGTATGACGAACTGAACCGCCCGATAGTAACTGGTATTAAAGATACCACCGCAGGAGTTACTCTAGCAGAAATGCAGCTTGGTATTAATAATCATTATGCCAAGAGTTGGGCAAAGTATGGCGATACTTATATAGGTGCAGCAGATAAGAACGTTCATGGCTATAGTAATTTCTCATACCCTACGGTAACTACAGCAAAGATTGTTGATCCGAACCGATACCTGGCTGTTACCTATTATGATAATTATACATTTAAAAATCAATACGGTGACGACTATAATTATATAAATGACGGCTTGAAAGAAACCGTAAACGGTTATTTATACGAACAGCCTGCCAATGAATTTGCCAGTGTTATCGGTCAGGTCACAGGTACTAAAGTAAAAGTGCTGGATGGAGGTATCGCCGGAGGAGTTGCAGGAGGATATACCTGGTTGAGGTCGGTAAATTACTATGATGATAAATATCGGGTGATACAAACAATCAGTGATAACTATAAGGGAGGAAGGGATCGTGTTTCTAATTTATACGACTTCGTAGGAAAAGTACTTCAGTCAAAAGGTTTGCATCGTGAGAGTGATGTGCAATGGACAGACTTGGTTTTGAATACTGTTATTGGTAATTATCTCCAGAAGACTGGTTCCAGTGGTTGGACATCCGGAGCCGCTTCCGTACAATCTTTATCTGCTGGTCAGGATGGTTGGGTTGAATTTGTTGCATCGGAAGAAAATACGGCTCGGATGGTTGGATTATCTACCGTGAATAATGGAGTAAACTATACTACAATTGATTATGCCATTCATCCGCGTACGAATAAAACGGTTGCTATATATGAAAAAGGTTCCCCTACGGAGATCGGAACGTATGCATCGGGCGATGTATTTCGAATAGCACGGGTTGGTACAACTATTAAGTATTATAAAAATGGATTCCTGAAACACACTTCTACTGTTCCCTCAACAGGCTTGCTGCTTGTAGATGTTTCAATGAATACCACTGGGAGTACAGTTGTAGGTGTTAAGAGTTCTTTTAGCACATCGATCCATTCAGTGTTAAGACGCTATGTATATGATCATGCCGCTCGATTAAAGCAGGTGTATCATACACTCGACAACGGACCGGAAATACTTCTTGCATCCAATGAATACAATGAACTTGGACAATTAATCGATAAAGGCCTGCATAGCGTAAACGGATCAGCACCGATGCAATCTGTTGACTACCGCTATAATATTCGCGGCTGGCTTACTTCAATGAATAACTCGCAGTTGAATAGTGATGGATCAACCAACGATGATACTGGCGATTTTTTTGGAATGAACCTGGCCTACAATGAAGATCTTGGTACCGGTAATACAGAGAGTGTATTATCGAATGCCAGTCTTGTTGGTTCCTACACCTTTAATGGTAATGCATCGGATGCTGTAACGGATGGTCTTAATGGTGTAGTATATGGTGCCCAGCTAATAACCGACTCACAGGCCAATAGCGCCAGTGCCTATAGTTTTACTGCAAACGATTATATAGATATACCGAATTCAAAAGACAAGCATTCATTTATTCATAATACTGGTAAGTTCACTATATCCGCTTTTGTTAAGATAAATGATCTAAGCGCGAGAAGTGTTATTGTATCGAGCACAGCAATTTCTGCATCCAAAGGTTTTTGCTTTATGTATGAAACCTATGGTGGTGGTTATGGAGATCGTCAACTTCGATTTATGACTACCAAAGGAACAAGTGGAGTTTCATTCTCAGCATTGGGTGGTGTTGGTACTATCAATGATAACAACTGGCATCATGTTGCTGTCGTTGGTGACGGTAACACTGTTCGTTTTTATGTGGATGGAATATTGGATGGNNACAACATTGATTGGTAAAACCAGATCTGCCAGCGGATTGTTTTTGGGCATGAGTGGTGCTATAGATGAAGTTAATATTTTTAATGAACCGCTGGATCAATCAGCAATAACATCACTATCCCAACGGGTTGCATTCAATGCTATCCTTGACAAAGGACAGTACAACGGAAATATATCAGCGATGAAGTGGAGTGTTAATCAAGGGATGGGCGATACGAAAGAAATGGCCTATAATTTTGAATACGATGCTCTCAATAGACTTGTTTCGGCAGGTAACCTGCAATCATCATTGCCCGGTACATGGGAAAAAGGGAAGTATCATGAAGGAAACCTGAGTTATGATTTAAATGGTAATATTAAA
>DJFR01000169.1 GCA_002432545.1 Flammeovirgaceae bacterium UBA5867
ACGTTCGGTTGCTGATTCGTTATATAGGTATGGGTTTAATGGTAAGGAAAAAGATTCTGAAATAAAACAAAACTATGATTTTGGCGAGCGTATGATGGACCCAAGCCTGGGACGATTCCTGAGTCTTGATAAGTTTGCTCCCAAATATCCGGGAGAGAGTCCTTATGGTTATGCATCCAATAATCCGATTAGTGCCATTGACATCAATGGGGATAGTACTCACTTGATCGTTTACGGAGCTGGCTATTTGAATTATAAAACGAATAGTCATAACGTAGGGGATGGGTTTATGCTTAACGCGCGAGCATTGAAGAAGAAAATTGAGAGCAGTGCTACATTTGATCCCAAACGCGATGAAGTAATTATAGTATATGCTCCGAATACAGCTCGTTTTATGAAAGCCACTAATAAAAAGTATAAAACTGGTAAAATTGCAAGTATGACCGTATTCTCTCACGGCTATGGCTATAGCGACACCAATGGTACAATGACTGGCGGGGTTAGTCTGGGAGGGGAGAAACCGGGTGAGAAGCGTCCCGATGGAACTACGGTTACAACCGCTGAAGCCGATGCGCAGAAGGCTAATTATGACTTGCGCGAGATCAATGGTAACACAGTATCCAGTATTGATGCTTCCAATTTCGAGAGTAATGCTACAGCAACCTTCTATGGATGCTGGATCGGTGGCGATCAGGGATGGACGGATCAGCAGATCAAAGATTACTCTTTTGGACAGCGCCTGGCCAATGCATTAAAAATAACGGTAAGAGCTTTTACCAGCAGCGGATTATTCAAGACTGATTCGAAAGGGAAGAACGTTTATGATGGAACCATGATCAGAGCCATTGATGCAAAGTCTCAAAAGACGAGACTCACGATTTTTAAACACAATGCATCACCCAAGATTATACGAAAATGAGATACTTCTATATTCTGACTGCTGTATGCTTAACTATATCAATATCGTGCATGGCGCAACCGAGTGGCCACACGCAGGATGTTAATTTACTGGAAAAGGAAATTGAAAGTAAAGATTTTAATGCTGGATCATTTTTCGATACCGTAATATTTGTCTTCAAGCAAAAGCCCAATAAGCAACTGAAGCCGGAAGACATTCGTGCTGATTGGGGAAAGTTAAAGGCTTTGTTTAAGGGGACCGACTATACCATTAATGCTTTTAAGGGAAAGACACCTCCTGCTATCGCTCATGAGAAAAATGTACGATACCTTGAGCTGACGAACCATAAGTATATGTATATAGTCGGAATAAAGGGCCGAAGAATTTCGAGTGTATATGAAGTCAAAATAAATGTACCAACAGATGCTCCGCCTCATTAGCGTTGTTGCGCTTTTGAGAATGAATGGTACGTGATACTTACATCTGTTGAAGTAATATGTATATGTTAACTATAAATTCATATAAAATTTCCATAGGCGGAATTTGATCTTATGTTTTAAAAAGTACATTTATAGTATATCTGCTGAGAATGTTGCGAGCGATTATGTGTTGTAACTACGGTATGGCTACGCGCAGATGTAGCTGAATGGACGGATGGCTGAATTTATTTTGTTTGTTAGTATAACTCTAAATCCTGAACGTTATGAAAAAAACGCTACTCTTTCTTGTCTGTCTGCTGCTCTCTGTATGCTGCGCTTTTGCGCAGGATGAGCAGCGTCAACCCAAGGGGCAATTGTTGAAAAATGAACAAGCCTTTCGATGGGATGTATATGCAACGGAGCGCTCGCTGTTTGATTGGTCTGCACAAGACTTGTCACAATGGAATGCTAAAAACTGGCGTCTGTCGTCACAGGGTATATCTACCGGTGTATATAGACCGGGTAATTATGCCAGTCTCGTTAGTAAACCGCTTAATTTACCCGCCTTGTCCAATGATGGTCAGCGTTTAAATCTTTATGTTCAAAGCGCATTTGAGCTGGAGAGTTATCACGATAAAGGGTTGGTGCAGGTTTCTGTTGACGGAGGTAAAACCTGGGAGACATTATCATCCAGTACCGGTAAAAGCGATTCACATATAGAAGTAGTTAACTTAACAGCCTATGCCGGCAAGAGTATAGTACTTGCTTTTAACCTGGTAGCTGATGCAAGCAATCAGTTCAAAGGATGGACCCTGGAAAATGTATCGCTGAAACTGGAGCGCTTGAAAAATTCAAATGCTTCCAAAGCAAATGGTATATCTTCTGCCAACGGTCGGGCAGCCGCCGGAGACGGAGCTGTCTCTATCATGGGAGCTTTAACCGGGCAAATGACGGGTGTGGACGCTCAACGCTTTCCTCGCTATATTTACTCACACTTCTCGGTAGATGATGGCGGTACACCTTTACTTTCATTAACGAAACCAAATTTTACAGTAAAAGAATTTATAGCCAACGGTGCCGGAGGTTTTGATACGTTAGCTGTTTCTGATTTTGATCTCTTTGCGCCAACAGGAAATACTACTAACAAGCCGGTAGATATAGTGTTCCTAATGGACAATAGCGGTAGTATGAGCGATGAGCAGCAGCAGGTGACAGCGAACGTGACCAGTTTTGTGAATCAATTAGGAACATCCGGTTTTGATTTTCGGCTGGGTATATGCCGTTTTGGACAAGGCGCCAACAGCGGAAGACCTATATTTCATGACAACGCTCGTTTCTATTCTACTGCCAGTGAATTTATCACGGTATGGAATGATATAAGTACTACGGATGGAGGAGCAGAGCCCTCATGGGACGCCTTGTATGAATCTTCTACACAATATTCCTTTCGCGCAGGAGCTCAACGTATATTTATCCTGATAACCGATGAATCAATTACCGGCAACAATATAGGCATCAGCATTATCAAAGATCGTCAGGTAGTGATTGATCAGTTGTTAAATGCCGGGGTAAGAGCCTATACACTTGTTTCTGCAGGAGCAGTGTTTGAATCTGACTTTGGGGCCATTGCAACGGCTACTGGCGGTCAATCGTATCTGATTACCTCTCCATTCAATGCCATTCTTCAAGACATTGGAACTGCTATTGATGGAACCTATACCATTCGGTATGCACCTACCATTCCTATTTTTGATGGTATTGAACGAAATGTACTCGTTAAAGTGGCACGGAATACAGACCGGTTGAATTTATACGGTAAATATACCCCTGGTGCTGCACCAATAATTCTGCGTACCGATCCTACACTAGCGCTTCATCGCCAGGCGCAATTGAATGGCGTGCCGGTAACTATTGAAGTGGAAGCCCTCGACTGGGATAATATATATACCAGTGCAGTTACTTTATTCTATCGGAAAGTGGGTACTACCGGTGCATATAGTTCGCTTACCATGACACGTACTTCGCAAACCATTGGTACCCCTACACGCTCACTTTGGTCAGCCACCATACCAGGAGCACAAGTCCTCGATCCGGGTATTGAATACTATGTTCGGGCAACCGATGGACAAGCTTCAACCATTGCTCCGGAGTTTATTGATCGTCCGGGCTTCCCATTCAACTTTGCCGTGTTGCCAAATATACCACCTGTATTGAATCATACACCGATTGCTACAGCAGATCCCAAGAATGCCATTACTATAACGGCTGATGCAACTGACAACACGCTTAATGTTGCGGGAGTATATCTGTACTGGAAGAAGGAAAGCGATCCTGCATTCCCTTCGCAGCCTGTAGCCATGACGTTGGTTCCCGGCACGAATACCTATCAGTATACTATACCAGCGTTGAACACAAATACAATTGTAAGTTATTATTTGTATGCAGAAGATAACTTTGGTATTGATACGCACAGTGGATCGGACGCATCGCCTCATACAATTGCTGTTGGTGTGCCGTGGACGACTCCGTCAACACCGTATATACATACCATTCGTTTCTTCAATGCAGGGGCTTTTCTGGCAACCGTTACACTGGATGGACAGCCCCTTTCAGCAGGTGATATTGTTGCCGTGTTTTTTAACGACAATGGCACTTTGAAGCCAGCCGGTAGCATGACATGGCCACAGACTTCTCTTGTTGCATACGGAGACAATCCGAATACTACAACTGTGAAGGAAGGATTTGCAACCGGGGAGGCATTTACTTTTAAAATTTTCCGTAAGTCCGATGGTGAAATCTTTGATGCCGATTATACCATACATACGTCACCACTTTCATTGCCGACTTTCCAAAATTCGAAACAGACATTTATCAAAGACCTGATCGGATTCGGTGAGCATGTTATTCAATTGCAGCCAGGTCTTAATCTTTGGTCAACCTATGTTAACCCGCGCAGTGCCGCCTTTGCCAATATCATGGCGCCCATAGGCTCAGCGTTGCAAAGCATCGAAGACTCCTATGGCAATACCTATACACCAGGAGGCACAAATACGTTGACCAATCATGTATCAGGATATGGCTATCGTCTATATATGAATTCAGCAGCCACCCTGCGTGTAAAAGGAAGTAAATTGAACCCTACGGCAATAACTGTTAATTTATCTGATCAGGGTGTTATTGTGGGAAGCCCGTATCCAGGTAATGAAAATGTTGAAGCAGTATTTCCGCGTCTGGATCCTAATATATATATCGTAGACCGCTATATAACAGACGCTTCCGGTTCGCTGGTTGTAGAAACATATTCGCCAACCTGGGACATTAACACCTGGACTACAAAGAACCTGGAACCTGGCAAAGGATATTATGTATATACTTTCGCCAATCAACCCTTCACATTCCCCGCATCGGTAGGGCCACACGCCCGTACGGCATCGTCAGCCAAAGAGACTTCTGTTACCGCTACACAGAAAATCACTTCAGCCTCAGACTATATGCACCTGATCGTTCCTGCCGAGGCATGGTCAGAGGATAGGGGAGCCGGAGATGAAATCAGGGTATATAATAAGCAAGGTAAATTAGTTGGTAAGAACCTGATCAAGAGCACCGGTACTGTGGTGATCCTCGATGGAGCTGTAGTAGGTGATGAAGAGAAATTTACCGTTCGTCTCTGGGACAACGCGCTTCAGGCAGAGAAAATACTGAGTGTAGCGAAGTGGTTCCATGGTGGTAATCAGTATCGCAGCCATACGGCATCGGTTATAGGAGCTTTTGATGCTGTTAAGCGTTTAAACAGTGAATCTGAAGTATATCCGAATCCAGTCCTCAATGAAGCATCAGTAAGCTTCGCAATAGAAGATGAAGATGTAGTTTCGATTGAACTCTACGATGTTCAGGGGACTGGTGTAGTGAAGAACATTGCGAATGAAAAATACAGTCGAGGTGTTCACGAAATCAATTTCAACAAACAAGGTTTAAAGCCAGGAGTATATCTCGTTAAAATCAAAGTGGGTCAAAATGTTGAAACCCGCAGATTGGTAGTGAAGTAATAGCTCATTCCGGATAAAAAAGCCGTAGTATGTCTAAAATATATAGGCGTACTGCGGTTTCTTATTTTCGTGAAAACGTATCTATATAGTAAGTATGTTGTTCCCTCAACCTGATGTATTGCATGAAGAGATTTTTACTTGTGATGTTGGCGATTTTTTTAGCATTGCCTTCCCTGGCTTTAGACATTCCAACGGTACCACTACTGCTTACGCCCGCGAACAACCAGGCTAACTATGATGATGGTTTATTGATATGGAGAAACAGTACAGATAGCAATGGTCAGGGCATTGTTTACGACTTATACCTGGGAACCACCAGCAGTCCATCACTTTTTCAGGCCGATATTTTTGACGGGTATACAGATGACAAGATGCTTGCCTTTATAGATGGTGAAACATTTAATGTGTACCTGTTCAATCCGTTAAGTGGCAATCAAACCTACTACTGGAAAATAGTAGCGCGGGCTGCGGACAATACTCAATCGCAAAGTGTTGTTCAAAGTTTTAAGACCAGTAATACGAATCATTTTTCTCCAACCGAGCCTGTTAGTCCAACGCCATCCTCAGGTGCGCAGATGGTATCGCACCAAACGTCATTCCAATGGAGTGCATCCACAGACGGAGATGGAGATGCCGTAGTGTATCATATATATATCGATACGGTAGCAAGTCCAAAGAAACTGTTGGCTTCAAACCTCTCTGCTACTCAGTTCAAACCAATTGTCCCTTTGAAGGGTAATAAAAAATATTACTGGAAGGTGGTCGCAGATGATGCAAAAGGCCGCCAGACGGAAAGCGCGGTATGGAGTTTTTCAACTGCGAATCATCCGCCCAGTAAGCCCGCGTTAAAATCTCCGGCAGACGGATCTTCAGGTATATCCTATACATCTGCCGTGGAGTGGTTTCCGGTAAACGACCCGGATGGAGACTTGTTACACTATGAGGTATGGTATGGCACTGATGCTTCACTGGGCTATATTACCACAAGCAACGCTACCAAGGTATATATACCCTGGAATGCCGGCTCCCGGTATTTTTGGAAAGTTGTTGCCATAGACAAACACGGGGCTAAATCGGAGAGTGCAATCAGAAGTTTTACAACGGCTGCCGCGGCAAATATACCACCCGCTATACCTGTACTTGTATTCCCGCTTAACAACGCAACATCCGTAAGCACTGAGGTAACGTTGCGTTGGTTGCGTGCAGCAGATACCAACGGTCATCCTGTAAATTATACTTTGTTTTTAGGAGAGACACCTGCGCAACTGACACAATATATTTCCCTGGTTGATAGTTCATATACACTATCAAATTTATCACCCGGCAAAACCTATTACTGGAAAGTATATGCCAACGATGGGCATGGAGGTATTGTACCCAGCCAGACTTTTTCTTTCTCTACAACGACCGATGATACAGGTGTTGCGCAGATGAAGGCTTACTACCGCTTTGCGCATAGTACGATGCTGCATCAATTTATTGAATCTCCTCTAACCCCGTCATTTCAT
The DNA here is from genome assembly GCA_002432545.1 of Flammeovirgaceae bacterium UBA5867. Taxonomy (GTDB): domain Bacteria; phylum Bacteroidota; class Bacteroidia; order Cytophagales; family Cyclobacteriaceae; genus Ohtaekwangia. The sequence goes on from DJFR01000169.1 coordinate 6,872, forward strand.
GCTGATACGGTTGGATACGAGACTTCCGGAAAGACAACCATGAACGATGCAGCAGCACTTGCATTCTATTATACCAATCCTGCTACCACGGTCAGTTTTGAATTGCCCCCTTCGTTTTCCGTTACCAGCAACATTACCTATAACTACGGTCTGCCTACCAATGCCAATGCTATATATCAGATTGAAGGAGATTTCTCTGCTCACAACAGCGTGACCATCGTCCTTCGGGCTGGAAATGCGGTGAAGCGATATAGCATTGATCTTCGCATAAATCAACTGCCGGATAAACCTATACTTCAAAGCCCTTCGCAGAATGAAGTTGACGCAGATACCATGCCTGTATTTACCTGGAGCGGTGGTGATGATCCGGAAGGACAAACAACAATTTATCGGTTATACCTGGGGACAGAAGTAAATAATTTAGTTCAGGCAGGACTGATCTCCAATACCAAGATATTTCAATATAGGGGCAAGCCGTTGCTGAATGGTGTAAAGTACTATTGGAAAATAATAGCACAGGATATAGCTAACGAGACCCGTGAGAGCGATGTTTACGCTTTTGTCACCAAAAAAGCTGGAACCGTACGAACAATTCCTGAATTGCTTTTTCCCCGCGCCATATCAACGTATGTTGATTTGAATGTTGACTTGCACTGGAATAATATAACAACCGGATATGTATCATCCGATATATACCTCGATATAAAGCCGGAGCCTTCGATCTGGCAGAAACAGGTAACGGGTAATCATTTTACATTAACGAACCTGTCACCCAACACAACCTATTACTGGAAAATTGTTAATCATCTCCAGGACGGGAGTGAGGTTGAAAGCGAAATCCGGAAATTTAAAACGAAGCCATTGTCAGGAAATGCTACGGGTATAGTTACCGATAATCGGGATGGGCAGCTTTACCAGTGGGTGCAGATCGGAGGGATGCAGTGGATGGTTCATAACTTAGCGTATCAGCCGGAGCAAGCAGATGGTTTTACAGGATATGCATACAATGATATTGCCAACGGACATAAAACATATTTCATTCTTGACCACACCATCGAGAACTTCCAGAAGTACGGGTATATATATAATGCAGCGGGAGCAACCAACAATACTGCTGGCAACGAACCAATCCAGGGCGTCTGCCCAACCGGATGGAGACTGCCGACACGCCTGGAGTGGATGGATGCATTTTATACCCTGGGTGGAGTATCCGGTGATGAAGCTGTTGGAAACAATACGATTGACTATGACGGATGGCAGATTGCCGGGAAGGAAAATCTGTGGGAAAATATAAATGGACTTAGCATTCTTCCGGCCGGTGGTATGACGGGTGGTGTCATTAATCGCACCTTTTGGTCGCATTTCTGGATGCAGGATACGGCATCGGAAAAAATACAATATGTGCAGTACTATTATAACCAGGCGAATAAGAAGTTAACCATTAACGAGTCAGATGACTATCTTAACACAAGCGGTGCTTATATACGTTGCGTTAAGAGCATGAACGCAGCGCCTCCTTCTGTTACGTTAACGGCTCCTGCAAGTAATATAACTCTGAATGACTATACAGCAACGCTTACCTGGTTGCCTGCCAACGACCCGGAGCATGACTGGCTCACGTATCGTGTATATATAGATACCGTTGAAAACCCAACGAAGATTGCCGCTGATACCCTTCGAAAAACTGCAGTCGTTATGGAGGGACTGTCTCAGGATACGAAGTATTACTGGAAGGTTGTTGCAAAAGATCCTGCAGGAAATGTGGTTGACAGCGAAGTCTGGAACTTCTTGACCAAGACAAACACAACGAATGTTGCCCCGGATGTTCCAGCCTTGTTGCTGCCGGCAGCAGATGCAAGTGGAGTAGCTATACAGCCAACGTTTCAGTGGTCTTCTGGGCAGGATGCGAATAGTGATCCGGTAAAAGCAGATATATACCTCGGCCTGGATTCACTCACATGGAGTCCTGTCGTGCGCAGTCTGAATAACAATAGCTATATGCTGGACAAGAAATTAAAATCCAAAACAAAATATTTCTGGCGTATAAAAGTATATGATGAAAAGGGAGGAGTTTCCTATAGCAAAGTATCAACTTTTGAAACTGGTAATCAAGGCCCTTCGATACCTCAATTGCTTACACCGGCCAATGGAGCAGCCTATATTTTAAATATCCATACATTGTCATGGGCATATGCAACCGATATTGAAGGCGACAATGTGACCTATGCTGTGCGGATCGGACAATCGCCTGCGAGCATGCAAGAGGCAGCAGCAAATCTTTCTGTAAACAGTTATTCATTTGGAAGTCTCTCGACACCGTTGAACACTGATTTTTACTGGCAGGTAGTGGCGACTGATAGTAAGGGCGCTTCCTCTGCCAGCGAGATAAGATCGTTTAAGACATACCGTTATCATGATGTAAACGGAACTGTGCTGAAGAGTCCTGCAGATCGAGCAACAAATGTGTCGCTCACGCCAACGCTTTCCTGGAATGCCGGGCCCTATGCCAATGCCCGCTATGATATATATATCCAGAAAGACAACGGGCTCATGCTGGTAGCTGCGAATGTAAATGCCACAACGTACAGTGTTAACCAGTTGCTTGGCAAAAATGCACTTGAACCGCATACAACCTATAGCTGGCAGGTTGTCGGTAAAGATGCTGGCGGCATTGGTAATTCTGCACCGTCAGCTGTATGGTCGTTTACGACAGTCTCTGATCCTCCCTCAAAGCCTGCATTAGAGTTGCCTGTCAATCACGCTGTGAATCAACCATATTCAGTGTTGCTTCAGTGGAAGGAAAGTGCAACACTTGTCGAAGACTATATATTCTATGATGTGTACGTTCGCGAAGATGGGGGGGCGGCTGTTAAGACCGCGAGTGATCTTTTGGCAACGACTTATCAAATACCCGACTTAAGGCTAAAGCCTGGTAAAAAGTATTATTGGTACATCGTTGCAAAAGACTTGTTCGGGGGACAGGCCACCAGCGATACCTGGGACTTTACGGTTCAGAGTAATGCTATTAATACTGCTCCGACACAACCCTTGTTGACCGCCCCCATTAATTACGGGCAAGACGTTTTACTAACACCCGTGCTGGCATGGGAAGCGAGCCAGGACGTTGACAACGATCCTGTCGAATATAGTATATATATAGGGAATGACCCCTCGTCAATGACGTTGCTAACAGGTGGATTAACGCAGCTGTCCTATACGGTTGCTACTCCATTGATGCCGCACACAAGATACTATTGGATGGTAAAGGCAAGTGATAACGTGGCACAAACATCTGGCCAGACAGGTACGTTTTTTACCAGGAATACAAATCCGGATAAGGTAACATTAATCAGTCCGGTGCAGCATGAACAGTTGTTGAATGATCAAACCTTACTTAACTGGTCTGCAGCGTTTGACGCTGATAACGATGTCGTGGAATATGATATATACCTTGGCACCGATCCGGCTGCCCTTGAAAGGGTAGCTACCAACATCAATGTTACGCAGTATGAAGTTAAAAATCTGATTAATAATAAAAATTACCATTGGCAAGTGGTTGCCCATGACGCTTTCGGAGGCGAAGTGAAAAGTGATATACAACAATTTGTAAGTAAGAATGACGCTCCGGGGACCGTTGCTCTGAAAAGTCCATTGGACCAGAGCGTTGCAAAAGGTCCGGCCGTGACGTTGCAATGGGCAGATGCCATCGACCCTGAAGGAGGCGATGTAATCTATGATATATATATCGGGACGGACGTAATGCCTCCATCGCGCGTTGCAACCGTTTTGGAAGCGACAGCCTATATATTGAATTCCGCAGTTGATGGTATAAACTATACCTGGTATGTTGTTGCCCGGGATGCGTGGAACGGGGAGACAGCAAGTGACGTCTGGGAATTCACGTGTCAATCGGGGGGTGCCAATAACCCGCCTGAGAAAGTACTGTTAACGAGCCCTATAAACAATGGCCAGGATGTACCGGACACGGTTACGTTGTCGTGGGCAGCAAGTCAGGATCCGGAAGGAGAAGAGGTACTATATAATATATATCTTGGGATTGATGTTAATGCCCTTTCGTTGATAGGTGAGAAAGTTAACGCAACGAGTTTGCCGGTAGGCGGTGTATTGCAAGGCAACACTATATATTACTGGAATGTTGAAGCAGTAGACGTTGCGAATAACACCACTTCCAGTGATATCTGGTCATTTAAATCTGCAGAAAAATTTACAGTTGGTGGTAATGTACGAAATATAGCGGGCGACTTTCTGGGTGGAATAACGGTGTGGGTGGGGGATCAGTCTGTTCATACGGACAATGAAGGAAACTATAGTGTGGAAGTGCCGGCAGCCTGGTCGGGTATCATCACTCCAGCATCGATAAATTACCGTTTTGTTCCGCATACGCTTCAGATCGACAATCTTCAGGCGGATAGTGGCGAGAATAATTTTACAGCGCTCCGAACCGGATATATTTTGATAGAAGGATTCGTTAAGGATGAAGCCGGTAATGGTATGCATGGTATCGATATAGTTGGGGCTCAGGATGACATCATCACTGACAGTAATGGCCGGTATATACTCGAAGTGCCCACGGGATGGTCGGGTGCCATAGCGGCTCAATCGTCTGACTATACATTTATACCAAACGCTGCTTCATTTGTGCATGTAACGAACGACCAACACAACATAAATTTTACCGGTACTGTAGTGCTGGATATATTTATGCCGGAAGATTCGCAGGTGAAGGTGCATCCAAATCCGACAAGGGGGCCAATGACGCTAACATGGTCTGTAGCTATAAATACAGGTGGAGAGCTTATTGTTACCGCTTCTTCAGGTCAGGTAATATTACGAATACCAGTAACTCAAAGTACGAAGTCTATATACCTCGATCTTGCCGCGGGCGGTAGACTTCAGGAAGGCCTCTATCAATGTACCCTATATGATAGGAATGGTAAGGTTTTTAGCGTTCGTGTGATGATGCTGGATTAGTACACTCTGTGTATACTCTTTTTTATTGCTGCGCGCGATCTCGTCTATAGACGAACGACTTCCTATTGTCTTATTTTTAATTTACCATTCATGGTTTCTCACTTACTCAGTGGACGATTGGGATAATAGTGTTGTTTTCGGAACGTTGGGAGACCTATTCAAGTCTCGCATAAAGCGAAGTTTCAATGTCAAAGATTTGGAACTGTTCTTCCCGGACATGGCGGCATACTGATCGTTTTGATTCTCTGCTTGGGTCCATACCACATGCATACTGTTATATATATGTGGATAAGTATTTGTTCGCCTGACTGGAATTAGCGCGATTTTCAACTTGTATTTAATTCGGACAATTTATTGTGTCATGATTTTTAGGGGGCATGACGAAACTTTTCGCCTCTCATGACTGCCGTCACTGACCTATACTGCTGCGTAAGAATACCTTTGCTTCAAAGGGAATATATGATGAGGCAACAAAAAAAAATACAGAACAGGCTAGCGCCCTTGCAGAAGCTACTGATCTTTATCTATGTGATGGTGATTTTGTTATTTTTCCATCACTATATTTTCCGACCTATTATTCTGGATTGGGGTGCAACTACGGAGCTTCGCGAGCATATATTTTCGGGAGACGAATTTACAGCCGGAAGCAGTCACACGCGGGCAGTGCTAATCAATGCTTCTCCTGAAGAAATCTGGCCATGGCTCAATCAGATCGGACAAGACAGAGCCGGATTCTATAGTTATCAATGGCTGGAAAATGTATTTCGGGCAGAGATGAAAAATATATATATCATCAACCCGGAATTCCAAATGCCGCGCCAGTATGGCGATACAATATGGCTGGCCACGAAAGATCATTATAACGGAGGTGGATATCAGGTGCTCGCTGAAATTATACCTTTTAAATCTTTCGTAATGGTAGGGGGAAGCGACTTCCAAAGAATCCGGAACGGAGGCAAGGCCCGGGGCTCATGGGCCTTTTATCTGCATTCAGTGGCACCCAATCAAACATGGTTAGTGGTACGATCTTCAGAGGGTGATATCGGTTTCGCTAATCGGGTACTTCGATATTTTTTCTTTGAGGTTCCGCATTTTATTATGGAAAGAAAGATGCTGCTTACCATACGAAAGCTTGTAGAACAATCTGAATAGTTAAAGAATGGTATTTTAAAATTGAATGTTAAATATATATGCAATCTCCACACAACAGTTATTATATAATCAACGGAGTGACTATGTATCGTTTGGTATCCGCTCCGTTTCTTGTGTTGCTTGCTATCATGGGGTTGTACGAATGGTTTAAATGGTTTATGTGTGTTAGTTTTTTTACCGATGCCATTGATGGTCCGCTATCACGCAAATACGAAGTGGAGAGCGTTTTCGGAGCCCGGCTGGATTCGGTGGCCGATGATGCTACCGTGCTGGCTTCCGCAATAGCTTTATGGATTCTTCATCCGGAATTCATGCGCAACCACTGGATCGTAATCGCAGGACTGTCTGCTTTGTTGGGTACACAGGCAGTAGCTGCTTTAATTGCCTATAAAAAAGTAACAAGCTTTCATACTTACATGGCCAAGGCAGCAGCAGTTGCGCAAGCCGCTTTCTTTATAGTATTTTTCTTCAGGAGCAATTTTGCTGACTTTTTATTTGTATGTGCTGTAACGATTACGGCTCTTCAGCTTGTTGAAGAAATTATTCTGGTAATTATACTACCTACATGGACCGCAGACGTCAAGGGTATATATTGGATTTGGCGATCAAAAAGCCATACCGCCTATTCGAAGCACTCCGGTATAGATGTATAATTTAAGCATGAGGGTATTACTATATACATATATAACTATATGCCTGCAAAATTTAATAAAGAATGGCACCTGGCGCATCGTATGCCCGAGAATGCAACCATAGAACAGAGAATTGAATGGTACCTGGAACACGCGCGCGTATGCAAATGCCGAGAAATGCCGGAGTCAATCAAAAAGGAGTTGCGTAAGCGCAAGCTTCAGAAGACCACGCAGGGCAGTAGCTATGGCCGTGTAGGGACTTCAGGTGGTGTTGTGGGGGGTATAGTCAGTGGCTCTTCACCGGGTTGAATTTCCGGCTCTTTTTGTGGCCATACTGTGGGGGCCGGCTCTTGGGAAGGAGCCGTTTCCCGACTTGGTTTAGGTTGAGGGATTTCATTCGGTTTTTCCGGTTTTGCATTCGATCCTGAGCTTCGTGATGCGTTGTGAAATGCGGTCAGGAATTGTGAGCCTATATTTTCTATAGCTTCCATGTCCAAATGGGATGATCAATTCGGTTCAATACAGCTTCTGCTATACTGCCCTTAAATAAATGGGCAAGTCCTGTGCGTCCATGTGTAGCCATCGCTACCATATCGCCATTAATTTCATTCACAAATTCAATGATGCCACTTCGTTCAAACTGATGACTCCGGAAGTTTAATGTGAAGTCGCCAAGATCATAATGTCTGGCAAAGTGTTCGAGTCGTTCCCATGCTTGACGCTCATCGTAAAAATTAGTCGGTGTGTTGACCTGCAGTATATGCAATGTTGCATGTAACAACCCCTGCAGTTCTTTCAGGTCTTTTATCAGGTCGTCCTGATCTAGTTCTAGTGTAGTTGGAAATACGATGTTCCGTATAGATGCCAGTTCTACTGGTCGGGGTATTGAAATTACAGGAACAGGTGAAACCCGTACTATTTTTTCAGCTGTAGATCCAATGAAAAATTCTTCCGGAGCATGTTGACCACGCATGCTCATTACAATCTGATCAATCCTGTTTTCTTCTATGAACGCCTGCGTCCCTGGCACTATATCATCATTCGCTGTATTAAAATGGACTTTAACTTTGGTCGGAAGTTGTTTCGTAATTTCTTCGAACATCCTGTTTGCACTCCGTATCGCCTTCTCCAATTGTTCATCATCTACAGGATAAGGTTGAATGCCAAATGTAGTTTCCTGCAAAAAGGGAAGTTCGATCATGTGTAAAACGTAAACTTCTGCATGCGCCTTAGCGGCCAGTTCAATGGCGAACTTTAATGATGCCCGTGAGGCCATTGAGAAGTCAATGTGCACAAGAATTCTTTTCATAGATATATTTTGTTCAGCATTTATTTCAGACCGATGGTATTTACAGCAACTTAGCAGTTGCCTTCAAAATGCCTGATGATAGCAGTCATGATGTTTACCAATTGTTATCATGGTGTAGCAAATAGATGTTGACGAACTTGGCTTATATGAAAACCAAACGCTTTACGTCCAGGTATGTCCTGTCATTAACACCATTTGCATTCTTGTGTCTTTATTTAACGTTTACTGTGGGAGAGCCTGCTGTTGCTTTTGTATTAAAACCGATATATAGCATGGGGGATTCTCAAGTTCCGACCATGCCTGTTGACTCTTTGCATGCGGCCTATAGAGGCGTGGTTATACAAAACGTTCGAACATTTTACGCACGAAGAGAGCAGAAGTTATTTTGGACATACAGCAACAGGCCTTGGGATCGTGCTGACTCCGTGATAGCCTTTATTCAGCAAATCAGATATTATGGGCTGTTACCTGATGATTATCACATTCGGGAGATACGACAACTGCGAAATAAGCTTACGCATATGGACAATATATATCGTTTCGAAGCTTTATTGACGGATGCTTATATCAGCATGGTGTGTCATATACAGTTCGGAAAAGGGATGTATCAATCACATCAAACTGATTCATCAGTGATTGCAATGCTGGAGCATTATTGGCACGGCAGTGAACTTTTCGAGAGTATTGCTAGGAGGGAGTCTTCGTTGCGTGGATACCAGTCACTTAAAATCGGTCTGAAACAACTTCTGGATTCTTTATCCCCGAAGCTACGTAATCTTGTCCTATCCAATGAGGAGCAAGTTCCCGACAGCATCAATAACAGATTGCAAACAATCGAGATTAATCTTGAACGATGGCGATCAGAAAGGAAATCTTTCGGCAGTCGTTATATCTTCATCAACATTCCTGCGTTCATGCTATACCTGGTGGATCATGATTCCGTGATCCTTGAATCAAAAGTCATTGTCGGCACACCTCAAAAACAAACACCAACGCTATCAAGTCTGATCCAATGTTTTGTTACATATCCATATTGGCATGTGCCCCGTAAAATTGCTATTGAGGAATATCTGCCTGTCATCCAACGAGACGTTACATTCATAGAGCGTAATAATTTTGATGTGCTGGATCGAAGTGGGAAACTACTGAATCCTGATAGTGTTGACTGGAAAGAATTTGACAAGGCATACTTTCCCGTTTCACTTCGGCAGCGCGAGGGAGAAGAGAATGCACTGGGTGTGATAAAATTTGTGTTCGATAGCCCTTATGGAGTGTTCCTGCATGATACAAATGCAAAGCGATTATTCCGCAGCCATGTGCGTGCATTCAGCCATGGTTGTATACGCATGGAGAAAGCGGTGGAACTGGCACATTATCTGGCAACAGGTGATCTTAAACATAAATCGAAATATATTGACCGCTTTCTTAAAGAGGCATCGCGACATACAATCGAATTGCAAAGCCCTATTCCAATTCATATAAGATACTATACTTGTGCTTTCAATAGTGGTGTGCTGAATTTTTACGAAGACATCTATAGAAAAGATAAGCGCGTGTCTAAAATTATATACTCCAAGTCTTTGACAGGTGGTTATACATATTAAACGCCAAACGCCATGAAAAGTGATCGGCAATTACTACAAGATGTTGTGGATGAGTTATACTGGTATCCACGGCCATCCGATATAGCTTCGCAGATTGGGGTGAGCTTAAAGACCGGATGATATCGCTAACGGGTAAGGTAGACTCGTATATTAAAAAGCATGCAGCTGGCAGCAGCGCAGCGTGTTAGGGGAGTATTGAAAAGAAGGACGCGGAGATCGTAGCCTGGTCATCACCGGGTATAAATGAAATAGAGAATCTGGTAGAAGTGAATAATCCGTATGTGGAAGAATTAAAATGGCATGGATAGTATGAATATATACTGTTTGGAATCCGAATCACGCCATTCATCGGTCCGTTGGTGTTGTTGTTACTGATATGCATGGCCTTCGGAGGTATACTTCTTAACGTGAATTGGAAGAGTAACAAGATGGCACTTACCTGAAAAAAACTATATACTATGTTTATCGCAAAAGAAAATACTTTAACTGCGGATACTGATGTTTGTTGTCCGCTATTCCATCCTGAAAATTGGAATAATATACAGCATATATGGGATCATAAATTATTCCTGAAGGACTCTGTTCCCGAGTTTTTTCATATACCTCTGCCAGGCACGTATGAGAAAGCCATTACAAGGATGTGGAACAAAGCTAACGGTGCGCACGCGGCACCAGGGCCGAAAGATTTTCTTCTGCTGGCGCACGACCCATCATCATTTAAAGGCGAACTATATATGTCGGTTACAAAAGAAATTCCGGGTGAACAGACTGAATCTTTTACCGGAACTTTCTTTAGTAAAGTTTTTGAAGGCGACTATAGCGATGCTCGCAGGGCCCTTCGTAGTATGGAGGGCTTCCTGACTGACAATGAAATGATTTCGGAAAAGGATTATATCTATTTTCCATATTGTCCTAAATGTGCAAAGAAGTACGGCCGTAATTACATCGTAGTTGTTTCTCAGATTGAACCTATGTAATATGAATAGTATTTTTTTCGCTGCCTTATTTAAATAGATGAATAACTATATATGGCTAAATTTTGAGATGAGTCACCATGAAAGTCAAATCAACCCCAATCATCTCATTTCTGACAGGCATCACGCTGATGCTGGCGATTCTCCTTTTTGAGATATTCTTTCACATGGCAGCGGGTACTGCTGCATATGTACTCGTGTCATTGTTGATGCTTTGGTACATGCGAACATCAAAGTTCATTGTTTTCGCGGGTATTGTATCTTCCTTGTTTCTGCTCGGCATTTTTCTGTTCCACTATATAAATTCAGAAACAGATGCTTCTCTTACCACTAATCGTATTATGTCTCTGCTAGCGGTGTGGGTTGCTGTACTTTTTACACTTCACTTTCGGAAACTATATCAAGAGGAGCACAGAGAAAAAGTTCGCCTCAAAGCATTGGTTGAAAATGCAGGCGAAGGAATACTCCTTGTTGATGCGCGGGAAAAGATCATGGTAGCCAATCCTGCAGTTGAAAAAATATTCGGCTATAGCAACGGTGAACTGTTCGGTAGAACAGTAGACGATCTCATTCCGCGGCAACATTCGCAGAGCCATTCAAAGTATGTTCAGAATTTCCTGGCTAACCCGGGCACCCGACCTATGGGACGCAAGCTAAAAGGAGTAAAAAAAGATGGTTCGGAATTTTATATTGATATCAGCCTCAGTCATTTTTACGAGGGACCAGAACTTGTTGTCATTGCTTTTATACTTGACGCTACGGATCGGATCGATCATGAGAAACTGATTCAGGCAAACCTCAAAATGATGAGCGACTATAGCCAGGAGCTTGAAATGAAAGTAAGACAACGAACGGTGCAGCTTGAGTCGGCAAACCACGAGCTGGTAAAGAGTCAGTCGCTATATCATTCAATAGCTAGCAATTTTCCGGATGGCTTTATAGGCGTAATGAATCGCGACCTGAAATATATTCTCGTAGACGGTAAAGGTCTCCACGAATTAGGCCTTAGTCCTGTGTCGATACTGGGCGACAGAGTATTTGAGAGTATTCATGGTGCCATAACATCGTACGCAGAGGGCGCCTTAATAAAGGTATTTCACGGAGAGGTTGTCTCTTTCGATATTGAAATTAAGGGTAAGTATTACAATGTTTCTGCAGTACCAATTGTTGAAAGAGATTCAAGCATTAAAGAGATTCTGGTTGTTGTCAAAAATGTGTCTGCTCAAAAGAGCCTGGAGCGTGAACTCGTAAAAACATTGGCAAAAGAAAAGCAGCTAAATACTTTGAAGTCGCGATTTGTAACAATGGCATCGCATGAGTTCCGGACACCCCTTACAACCATTCTTTCATCTGCATTTTTATTGGAAAATTATACCGGACAACAATTGGAAAGCGAAAAGAGAAAGCACGTTGACAGAATTAAACGGTCGGTGCATGGATTGACTGAACTATTAAATGATTTTTTATCGCTGGACAAACTTGAAGAGGGCATTATTCAGGTTTCTAAAAAACCTGTTTATTTGAAGCAGTTTGTTGAAGATATACTTCAGGAAATGGCAATGATTAAAAAGGAAGATCAAAAAATTGTTTTCGAATGGTATGGTAGCGAAGCAGCGGTGCTAATGGACAAACAGCTTGTAAGAAATATACTCCTGAACCTTCTGTCCAATGCTATAAAATATTCCGCTGCATCGGGCACCATAGGTCTTACAATCTCTGTTACCGCAAAGAATATAAAAGTTAACGTCTCTGATCAGGGAATTGGTATACCGGAAGAGGACCAGCAGTTTGTTTTTAGTCGCTTCTTTCGGGCCAGTAACACCTCCGAAATCCAGGGAACGGGTCTTGGTCTAAATATCGTAAAGCGTTATGTGAAATTACTGAAAGGTAAGGTTCGATTTCAAAGTCGCTTAAACGAGGGGACTATATTTACGGTGACGCTTCCGTTGCAGCATGTGGAGAATTGAAAGG
>DJFR01000086.1:0-4650 GCA_002432545.1 Flammeovirgaceae bacterium UBA5867
TTTCGAGAAGCTGATCAAGGAAGAGTCGGGGTATACGCCACACATTACGATTGCAAAAAAATTAACTGCAGAAGATTTTCTGAAAGCGTGGCCTTACCTGAAAGATTTCAATTATAGTCAGCATTTTCTCTGCGATCGCATTACGGTACTGGCGCGTGCTGACAACCGCTGGATACATTATAAGGATATTATGTTTGGAGAATATTAACTTGCAGTGACCCGTTGTATGATGACCCTCATATTTTTAACCGTTATTAGATTTTGTTTATATATGTCACCACTGCAAGTTCTCCAAACGCACTTTGGATATTCCGCATTCCGGCTTGAGCAGGAACGTATCATTCAGAGTGTGCTGGAAAAGAAAGATACCTTCGTACTGATGCCGACCGGGGGCGGTAAATCGCTTTGTTACCAGATTCCTGCACTTATGCTGGACGGTCTTACGATTGTTATTTCACCGCTGATCGCGCTCATGAAAGACCAGGTAGATGCGCTGCGCCTCAACGGTATACAGGCGGCTTATCTCAACTCCACACAATCACACTTCGAGCAGGAAGCTATTCTCGAGAAGGCGCGATCGAAAGAATTAAAATTGCTATACCTCGCCCCGGAGAAATTACTGCGGCAGGAAGAAACTGCCGGTATAGCGAAAAACCAATCGACTAAATTTGCAGCTACTCCGTTTTTCAATACGATACTCTCGCTGAACATCGGTCTCATTGCCATTGATGAAGCGCACTGTATATCGCATTGGGGACATGATTTTCGTCCGGAGTATTTAATGCTCGCGCACCTGAAACGATCGCTCCCAACGGTACCGGTAGTCGCGCTCACGGCTACGGCCGACAAGCTTACGAGGAAAGATATCGTGGAGAAGCTTGCGCTGAAAGAGCCTGCTATATTTATATCCAGTTTTAATCGCGCTAACATTCGCTATACTGTTGAACCTAAACTTTCTGCGGTTAATAAGTTACTGGACTTTCTCGCGAAGCGAAAAAATGAATCGGGTATAATATATTGTTTGTCACGTGCCTCCACAGAGACACTTGCGAAAGATCTGAAAGCAAACGGATTTGATGCACTCCCCTATCATGCCGGACTTGAACGTGAACAACGCGCACGCCACCAGGAAATGTTTTTGCGCGATGAAGTAAAGATCATGGTAGCCACGATTGCTTTTGGGATGGGCATCGATAAATCGAACGTGCGCTATGTGGTACACATGGATCTGCCGAAAAATATAGAGAGCTATTACCAGGAAACCGGTCGCGCGGGAAGAGATGGTCTTGAAAGTGAAGCGCTGCTGTTCTATGCATACAACGATGTAACCAAACTGAAACGCCTCACGCAGATTGATGGTAACGAAGAACAGACCAGTATAGCTTTTCGCAAGCTCGACCAGATGGCGATGTATGGTGATTTGTCTTCCTGTCGCAGAAAATATTTACTCAATTACTTTGATGAAGTAGCAGACGATTATTGTGGTAACTGTGATGCCTGTCTCGCACAAGTTGAACGTGTTGATGGCACGATTGCAGCACAAAAAGTATTGTCGGCAGTATCACGACTACAGGAACGTTTTGGTGCCGGCTATATTATTGATTTCCTCCGCGGCTCCAACAGCGCCAAGATACCGGACGATCATAAACAGCTAAAGACGTTCGGTATAGGTAGTGATACGAGTAAAGAAGAATGGAACCGTATTATCCGTGATATTATCGGGCAAGGTTATCTCGCCAAATCAGAAGGCGGCTACCCGGTATTAAAACTCACTACGAAAAGTATAGCCGTGCTGAAAGGTATGGAGCGTGTGATGATCACCAAATCGCGTGCTGTGGTTGAAGTAGCGGAAGATGCTGATAAACCGGAATATGATGCTGCGCTCTTCGAGAGACTGCGAACGCTTCGCAAGCAAATAGCAGAAGATGAAAATGTACCGGCCTATATTGTACTCTCCGATGCCACGCTCCAGGAGCTCGCCATGTATATGCCGCATGCTATAGATGAAGTAAGGAACATCAACGGCTTCGGACAAATGAAGGTTGAAAAGTACGGACACGCGTTTATGCAGGAAGTGATCAAACATTGTCAGGCGAATGGTCTTACATCACGCATGCATCTGAAGGCCCCCAAGCGCGTACGCAGAGAGAAACCGGAGCGTGAGAATGACACCAAGCAACAAAGTCTCACACTGTTTCAACAGGGAAACCCGATCGAAAAAATTGCTGCCTTACGCGGACTGAGTCCCGGAACCATTGAGACACACTTGGCTTTCTACGTTCAACGCGGACAATTGCCCATTGACAAAGTGATCGACCCTGAAAAACTCAAAACCATTCGACAAACCATAGAACGTGTAGGTGGCATGGCACTGTCCCCTATGAAAGAAGCATTAGGAGAAGACTATAGCTACGGAGAAATAAAACTCGTACTGGCATCCATGAATCGAATGGAAGTATAAATACTAAAACGCTAGGCCAAAGCGATATTTCAGTACAACGCGCACGTTACTAACAGACTTATCAAACTCGCAGCTCAAAGCTAAAAACTCAAAGCTCAAAAAAAAATGTTTCTCAACTGTCACACCGGCTTTAGTTTTAAATACGGAATGCTTCCGGTGAAGACATTGTTTGAGGAAGCAAAACGTTGTGGCGTACATAAGCTGGTATTGACGGAGATCAACAACACGGCATCGTATATGGAGATGCTGCGACTTTGCAACAATAATCGTCCTGGTAAAAACGGACTCACGAAATTTAACGACACACCCTACAACCTCGACATCGTTGTGGGCGTGGAATTCAGAAATGCGAACGAGCTGCTATATATAGCCATTGCCGAAAACAATGCAGGCTTTGAAGAGATCAATCGTTTCCTTTCGCGGTATAATCGGGAGGCAAAAGAGTTTCCTCCGCGCGCTCCGGAGTTCAACAACGTATTTGTTATTTACCCGTTCGGTAAGACCGATCCGGAAGCGCTTCGCGAACGTGAATATATAGGTATACAGCAATTTCAACTTAACCAGTTTGCGCTCTATACACCACGTACTGAACATGCGCAGAAGTTCGTTGTTCTGCACCCGGTAACATTCCTCCCGCCTGCTCCAAACAAAAACGGTAAGGTTGTTCATAAAGACTACAACGCTCACCGGCTGTTGCGTTCTATTGCGAACAATACGTTGCTCAGTAAATTAACGGAGTATCAACAGGCGCGTTCAGATGAATTTATGATCCCCGAAAGGGACCTCATCAAAAAATTTGAACACTATCCGGAGTTGATTAGGAATACGCAAGCGTTACTTGATAAATGTAGTATAGAATGCAAGCTCGGTGAAGACAAAAACAAAAAGTTCTTTCACACCAGCAAGCAGGAAGACCTCGCCTACCTGCGTGCAGAAACGCGCAAAGGTTACGAACGACTTTATGGAGATGATGACACGATCTGGAATACGCGCATTGAGAAGGAACTATCGATCATCGACAAGAAAGAGTTTACCGCATATTACCTCATTACATACGATCTGATCAACTTCGCCAAACGCAACGGCTATGATTTTGTCGGTCGTGGCAGTGGTGCGAATAGTACGGTGGCGTATTGCCTTGGCATCACCAACGTGAATCCCATTGAGCTAAATTTATACTTTGAACGATTCCTCAATGAAGAGCGTGCATCGCCTCCGGATTTTGATATCGATTTTTCGTGGGACAACCGCGATGCGATCTACGACTATATATTTGAGAAGTACGGACAGAATCATGTCTGCCTCCTCGGCACACACGTTACTTACCAGGGACGTTCTATACTGCGCGAACTGGGTAAAGTATTCGGTTTGCCAAAAGAGGAGATCAACGATATCGTAGAGAATCCGGCAGCCAACAATGGACGTGACCACATCCGCGACCTGGTATATAATTATGCATCGTATATAGTTGAGAAGGAATTACCCGCCAACATTTCCATTCATGCCGGTGGTGTGCTCATCACCGAGAAACCTATTTATGCCTATACCGCTACCGACCTTCCTCCGAAAGGCTACCCGGTATCGCATTTTGAAATGCACAATGCGGAAGACTTTGGTATATATAAATTTGATATACTCAGTCAGCGGGGACTTGGTCACATCAAAGAAACCATTCGGCACGTCAGGCGCAATCAGAATATAACGGTTGACATTAATCGCTTCCATGATTTCAAGGAAGACGAGAAAATAAAAGATTTGCTGCGAAACAGTCGCGCGATGGGTTGTTTTTATGTGGAGTCGCCCGCGATGCGCATGTTGCTCGGCAAACTTCAGTGTGATGATTACCTCACGCTGGTGGCTGCGAGTTCGATTATTCGCCCGGGTGTGGCTAGTTCGGGAATGATGCGTGCCTATATTGAGCGATATCATACTGTGAAGAATGGTGGAACGTACGAGGCGATTCACCCGAAGATGGATGAGTTGATGGCAGAGACATTCGGGGTGATGGTATACCAGGAGGATGTGATCAAAGTAGCGCACGAGTTTGCCGGGCTATCGTTAACCGAAGCTGACGTATTGCGCAGAGGTATGTCGGGTAAATATAGATCGCGTGAAGAGTTTCAGCGTGTCCGCGAGCGGTTCTTTTCATCATGCCATGCCCGTGGTTACGAGCAACACATCATCGATCG
>DJFR01000086.1:4670-11572 GCA_002432545.1 Flammeovirgaceae bacterium UBA5867
CATTACCCGCTCGAATTTATGGTGGGTGTTATCAATAACTTCGGAGGATTTTATCGTACTGAATTTTACTTTCACGAAGCTCGCATGAGTGGCGCCAACATTCAGGCTCCTTGTGTTAATCACAGCGATTACCTTACCACCATCTATGGCGATGATATTTATGTTGGCTTTGTGCATTTGAAAAGTCTCGAGACAAAAGTCGCTCAAAATATACCTGCCGAGCGCGAACGCAACGGTACGTATAAGAGTCTGGACAATTTTTTACGCAGAGTACCCTTAGGACTTGAGCAAGTGCGCATCCTCATTCGCCTGGGTTCATTTCGATTTACGGGGCGCAGTAAACAACGTCTGCTCTGGGAAGCGATGCTATATTTCAGCAACTCGAAAACACGAAACAAAACTGCGGTTGATCTTTTTGATACGGAACCAAAAGATTATCCCTTGCCGGTACTCACGCACAATCCGCTCGAAGATATATTCGATGAGATAGAACTGTTAGGCTTCCCGTTGGGCGACCCGTTTCGCCTGCTAAAGACGGATGATCGCGGTGATACGCTCGCGCGTGAACTGCCTGCTAAAAACGGCAAGGCGGTATATATAGTCGGGTACATGGTAACATCCAAAAACGCCTATACCAAGACGGGGCAACAAATGCACTTCGGTACTTTCTACGATCACCACGGTGAGGTTTTTGATACGGTTCATTTTCCCGACATCGCTGCGAAGTATCCGTTACGCGGTCGCGGCTTCTACGCTATCAAAGGAACTGTTGTCGATGACTTCGGGATCTCCACGATTGAGGTTACCTGGATGGACAAACTCGCGCTCATCAACAAGCGTCCGGAGGTGGCGTTTCAGGAGACAGTCTGACGT
The DNA here is from genome assembly GCA_002432545.1 of Flammeovirgaceae bacterium UBA5867. Lineage (GTDB taxonomy): Bacteria > Bacteroidota > Bacteroidia > Cytophagales > Cyclobacteriaceae > Ohtaekwangia. The sequence continues at coordinate 5,544 of DJFR01000086.1, forward strand.
GTTTAGGTGTGTACGTGGGTGTGTATTTACGTGCTGAAAAGGAAGAGAATCGGAAAGGAAAAAAGTCCGGAAGTCGGAAAGTCCGGAAGTCCGAAAGACTGTAGTCGGAAAGTTATATATAGTGAGAATCAAAGGATGCGAACCCTGCCGTAAAACTGTAGCAAGAGTATATATATACATTAAGACAAGCGTCTTCCGGACTTTCCCGACTTCCGGACTTAACATAACATCTTCCGACTTTCGGACTTCCCTGCTTTCGGACCTTCTTTACTTCTCTGCTTCGGACTTCTTCCTTTCCCCATCTTCACTCTCTACTTCGAATCCGATTCGCTTCCTTTTATTTACTCTTCAACAAATCTCTGATCTCGGTGAGGAGTTTAACATCAGCAGGTGGTTCTACCGGGGTTGGTGATTTTTCTTCTTTCTTCTTGAGTGAGTTCATGCCTTTTACCATCAGGAAAATAATAAAAGCAAGGATAACAAAGTTTAACACAACGGTAACAAAGTTGCCCCACGCGAATACGGGTCCTATTTTCTTTGCTTCTTCCAAGGACAGTCCTGTAGGTACTTTTTCGGCTAATGGAATATATAGGTTTGAAAAGTCTGCCTTGAATGCAATGCCTACCAGGGGCATGATGAGGTCATTCACAATGGAGTTTACAATGGTTCCGAACGCACCGCCAATGATAACGCCTACTGCCAGGTCCATAACATTTCCGCGCAGTGCAAATTCTTTAAATTCTTTTAACATGGATTATACGGTTGGGTGTAATGAAAATTACGATATACATACTAAACAACAAAACGATAGTTCTGGTTATTACCTGCAGGAACCATAAAATATTGTACCTTAAACACAAAAGAGATTTCCTATGCCTGGCCGAAAGCGTGCTGCCTCCGCTCCTAAAAAGAAGATTTCCTCTGCCAAACTTAATGGCAAGAGAAAGACGGCACTTGATAACAAAAAGAAGATCAGCGCATCACGCGCGCTGCGCGATAGCCGTAACAACCTGGCCCTGGCACTGAACGCTGCACAGATGGGTATTTGGGAGTGGGATATACGGAACAACGTGGTGAAGTGGTCTGACAACGTACACACGATCTTCGGACAATCCAGGAAAGCATTTGATGGTACATTTGAATCCTACCAGAACCTTATCCTCCCGGAAGATATGAGCATCGTTACCACAGCTATACGTGAAGCGATGCGTGACAAGAAAAGTTACTTTGTGCAGCATCGTATCCGTTGGCAAGACGGCAGCATTCACTGGATAGAAGGCATCGGAAAAGTTATCTGCGACAAAAAGAATAACCCGGTAAAGATGACGGGCACAGCTCAGGATATAACGGAGTTTAAACTGAAGAATGCCGAGAAAGAAAACTGGAAGATGCGCTATGAACTTATCACGGCTTCTTCCGGTCAGGTGGTATACGATTATCACATCCCTTCCGGTACAATTGCATGGAGTGGAAATATAGGGGAAGTGCTGGGATATAGCGCGCAGAAGATGAGCAACATCAATGCATGGGGCGAACTGATTCACCCGGAAGATCGTGATAAAGCATTTTTCGAACTCACACAGGCAGAGAAGTTGCTGCATAAATACGATGTCATTTATCGCTTCCGCAGAAAGAATGGTGAGTATGCTTTTATGCACGACCGCGGTTTCTTTCTGGCAGGTATAGAAGGCAAGGCAGAACGTATGCTGGGCACCATGCAGGATATTTCCGAGCAGGTTCGCATTGAGGAAATAAACCAGCATAACATTCGCATGCGCGAAAGTATTGAGAAGACTATGCCGGGCGAGCTATATGTGCATGACGTTGTAAACAACTGCACGCTGTATTCTACCGGTAAATCGGTAAGCGGCTATACTCCGGAAGATATCATGCGCATGGGAAGCGAGTTTCCTCAATCGATCATTCACCCGGACGATCTTCATACTTTTACAAAATGGAAAGACGAACCTTTTGATACGGTTAAGGAATCGCAGTTCCGCATCAAAAACAAAAACGGAGAATGGAGATGGATACACAATCGGAATACGGTCTTCACAAAAGATGACAGCGGCAATGTTACGCAGACGATTGGCATAGCCCTTGACATCACGGAACGCAAAACAGCCCAGGAGCAAATACAGGAACGTGATAAAAGTTATCGCGAATTATTTGATACGGTAAACGAGGCTATATATATCCAGAACCCGGATGGTACATTTGTTGATGTAAACGAAACGGCCTGCAAAATGTATGGCTACGATAAAAAAGATTTTATCGGCAATAACCCTGCATTCCTTTCTGCCCCCGGTAGAAATAACTTTGAAGCACTGGTTCGGCAAACTACACTCGCCCTGCAGGGACAACCGCAGGCATTTGAATGGTGGGGACAACGCAAAGACGGGACTATATTTCTGAAGCACGTACAACTCACCAAAGGTTCTTATCTCGGCAAAGAGATTATTATCGCTACGGCACGCGACATTACTGAAGAACGCAAGGCTACTGACCAGCTTCACAAAAGTGAACAAAGCTACCGCGAACTTTTTAATACCGTGGGCCAGGAAATATATATACTGAGTTTAAGCGGCACGTTCGTGGATGTGAACACAGGTGCCTCTGAAATGTATGGCTATCCGAAACGCGAGTTTGTTGGTCGCACTCCGGAGTTTATTGCTGCTGAAGGAAAGAACGATCTCAACATATTAACAAAAGCCATCGAACTTGCCGGTCGCGGTATACCTCAATCGATAGACTGGTGGGGCAGGAAAAAGGACAACAGTATATTTCTGAGAGAAGTAAGGATTTCGAAAGGTACATACTTTGGACAAGAGGTTTTGATTGCCATTGCGTGGGACATCACCGAACGCAAGCATACGGAAGATATACTGCGCGAGAGCGAAAACAGATTCCGCAGCCTGGTGCGCAACCTCAACATTGGTGTGTTGCTGCACGATGCGCAAGGCACCATCACGCTTTGCAATAAAACAGCCGAAGAACTTCTGGGAGCATCTGAAAAAACATTGATTGGCAACTCTCCTTTTAGTCCGGAGTGGCGCGCAGTTCACGAAGATGGTTCCGACTTCCCCGGTGTGTCACACCCGGTACCCAAAGTAATTCGCACGCATAAACCGGCACGCGGTATTGTGATGGGTATATTTCGCAATAACGACAATGAACTGGTATGGCTACTCGTGAATGCAGAGCCGATACTCAACGAGCAGAACAAACTGGTGGAAGTGATCTGTTCGTTTACCGATATCACCGCGATTAAAAATATACAGCAGGAACTTCGCGAGAGCGAGCAGCGCTTCCGGACGCTGCAAGAGGCTTCCTTTGGTGGATTAGGACTTCACGATCAAGGCGTGATCATCGACTGCAACCAGGGCTTGTGTGATCTTACCGGCTATTGTTACGAAGAGCTCATCGGCCTTAACGGACTTGAACTTATCGCCCCGGAATGGCAGCCGCTTGTGATGAATAATATACGTTCGGGTTATGAGAAACCGTATGACGTGGAAGGTGTACGCAAAGACGGAACGCGCTATTTCCTCGAAGTCCACGCTAAAAATATGCCGTACCACGGTAAGACTATACGCGTAACAGAATTTCGGGATATTACGGATCGCAAACTTGCCGAAGAAAAGATCATTGAACAGAATATCAAGCTGCACGCGATCACGGAAGATCTGAAGCGAAAGAACGAACAGCTCGAAGAGTTCACACAAATTGTATCGCATAACCTCCGGTCACCGGTAGGAAATATACTTACCCTTTTAAATTTCCTGGAAGGAGCCGAGTCTGAAGAAGAGAAAGCAGAATACCTGAAGCTGTTGAAGGAATCCGGAGCCACTACACTCAATACATTGCATGAATTGAATGAAGTGCTGAAGATCAAACAGAACAAGAATATCGAGAAGCAGACACTTGCATTCGAAACTGTATTTCACCACGTGAAGGCGATGCTGAGTGCCCGGATTGCCGAAACCGGAGCCGATATAGTAGCAGACTTTTCCGATGTACCGGACATTGAATATCCGCGCATTTACCTCGAAAGCGTGATGCTAAACCTGTTGAGCAACGCGTTGAAATATATTTATCCGGGAAGAGCACCCGTTATCCGGATAAAAACGTTTAATGAGAAAGAGAATATAGTTTTGCAGATAACCGACAATGGTTTAGGTATAAATCTGGATCGTTACGGCCACCAGATTTTCAAGCTGCGAAAAACATTTCATCGCCATCCGGAGAGCCGGGGTATTGGATTATTCATGATAAAGAATCAAATTGAAGCCATGGGTGGCGATATCAGTATTTCGAGTCAGGAAAATGTAGGCGCTACCTTCACTATAAATTTTAACAAGTACCAGAGCGATGGAAAATAAAGCCCCCATCATTGCCCTTGTTGACGATGACAAGGTATTCCAGATCACAGCTTCGCGCACCATCAAGGCTGCGCAGCTAACGGATAAGATCTTGCAATTTGAGAATGCTGAAGATGCTCTTCACTTTCTGAAAGATCACGCACGCGATTCTGAAAATCTTCCAGACTATATATTCCTCGACATCAACATGCCCTATATTGACGGCTGGATGTTCCTGGATGACTACTCGCAATTCAAAACGGATCTGTCCAAACCGATTCTCATTTATATGGTAAGCTCTTCCATTGACCCGCGCGATATCACACGCGCGAAGAGCAATGAGAATGTGCGGGAGTATATCATCAAACCCGTAACACGCGAAAAATTTATTGAACTGCTGAGCAAAGCTGCGTAACACCGTTAACCGGCACGCTCGGGTATAAGGCCTTTCTCACGGGCAATTTTCATAACAAGTTCGAGCGCTTCGGCCCGATCGTTTTTGATATTGCCTTCCAGGATAGCCTCCTTGATTTGTTCTTTGATCTCCCCGACTATTCTTCCGGGAGGTACATTGAACATCTGCATTATTTCATCGCCTGATACCGGAGGTTGAAAATTACGGATGTTGTCCTTCTCCTCTACCTCGCGCATTTTCTGTTCTACCAGGTCGAAGTTCTTGAGAAAGCGTGTAACCTTGTCGTTGTTTTTAGACGTGATGTCGGCACGGCAAAGTTTCATCAGCGCATCAGTATCTTCACCGGCTTCAAACAGCAATCTGCGTATAGCCGAGTCCGTTACTTCTTTTACCAGCGAGATAGGACGCAAGTGCAGCTTCACGAGCTTCTGCACAAACAGCATCTTCTCATTCATCGGCAACTTCATCCTGCGAAATATACCAGGCACCATGCGCGCACCTTTATCTTCATGACCATGAAAAGTCCAGCCATGCACTTTATCATAACGCTTGGTAGCGGGCTTCGCTATATCATGTAGTATAGCAGCCCAGCGCAGCCACAGATCGTACGACATAACCGATACGTTGTCTAATACCTGCAGCGTATGAAAGAAATTATCTTTATGCGTTTTACTTCCTACATATTCAACACCGTGAAGCGCTACCATTTCTGCAAAGAAATGTTTCAGCATGCCACTGTGAAAAAGTAACTTGAATCCGTACGAAGGCACCGGGCTCAGAATAATTTTATTAAGCTCATCGGTAATACGTTCCTGTGAAACGATCTTCAGGCGTTCAGCCTGGTTCATGATTGCTTCAAATGTATCGGGCTCTATATCAAAGCTCAACTGCGATGCAAACCGAACAGCACGCATCATGCGCAACGGATCATCCGAAAAAGTTATAGAAGGATCCAGCGGAGTGCGGATCATTTTTTTCTTCATGTCTTCGATACCGTTGAACGGATCGATCAGCTCACCAAATGTATTCTTGTTAAGACTGATGGCGAGCGCATTCATCGTAAAGTCTCTGCGCTTCTGGTCATCGTCCAAAGTACCATCCTCTACAATTGGTTTACGCGAATCACTGCGATAGGATTCCTTACGCGCACCAACAAACTCAAGATCAAGATCTTCAAAACGAATCTGCGCAGTACCAAAACTTTTGAAAACATTAACATGAATAGCAGGGCCCAATGCATCGGCTACAGCCTG
>DJFR01000143.1 GCA_002432545.1 Flammeovirgaceae bacterium UBA5867
TCTCAAATGATCAACCGGATTAGCGCTGGCTGTTTTTATAGTTTGAAATCCGGAGACCGTTAATACGATAATCATAATAATAGTTACCGGTAGTAATACCAGCCATGCTGTTAATTGAATGCGCTCCGGATAATTGGAAAGCCATTGTTTTGCAAGTATATAAATCAGCGGTGTGGCAAGTATAGATGCTATCGCGATAAGTCTGAAGTTGNNAAGCACCTAATACTTTACGGATGCTGATTTCTTTCAGGCGTGAGTTCATTTCAAAAAGTGTCATGCCTAGAATTCCCAGGCATGCAACGACAATTGCTATACCGGCAAACAACTTGAAGATCTTCTGAAAATATACTTCGCTTCTGAATTGGCGGTCATAATATTCATCGAGAAAAAAATAGTCGAAGGGCCGATCCGGGAAGAGTTCCTTCCATGTGTTCTCAATCTGCGATAACGACTCTTGCGGGCGACTGCCCTCTTTTAGTCGTATGGAAAAATATACCTGCTGAAAAGTAGCGTAGTTGTGAAACAGAATCGTTGGATACACTTCTTTCTTCGTGGCTTCATGATGATAGTCTCCAATTACACCAATAATGCGACACTTCAGGGGTTCATCAAAAGCCTCAAAGTATATTTCCTGATTGAGCGCGTCTGTTGCTGATTTGAACCCAAGCTGACGAACAGCACGCTCGTTCAAAATCACAGACGACCAGTTGGTGGTTTCCCACGGAGCCGTGCCGTTAAAGTTTGACGGAACTTCAAACGTGTTGCCCGCGACCAAACCAATGTTATAGGTGTTAATGAAATCGGCACTTACAAAGAGAGTTTTATATACTGCCGCGTCATACGGATCGCCTATATTTCGTTTGATCAGGTTGATATAGTTGAATCCAATCTCCGAACCTGGTATAGCGGATGAACTGGCCAATGATTGTACAGTTGGGTATTGTAACAATTTATTCTGAAACGTTTCGAACTCACCATACTTCGTAGTTAATTCCTGGTTCGAGTAGGCTGTGGGATTTCGAATCGCTACTACGGTTTCAAGTTCAATGCCTTTGTTGATCAGCTTCATGAAATCAAGTTGCTGTTGTACGGTCATAACAAAAGCAACCAGAATAATGGAGACTGTAAATTGAAATACGACAAGTGCTTGGCGCACTTTATTACCCGACCTGTATTTGCTCACACTGCCTTTCAGGGCAGTGACCGGATCGAATTTAAGCAGAAATATAGCCGGGTATATTCCGGCAGCGATAGATCCTACCATGAATAAAGCTATAGCGATAGTCCATAGTACAGGTTGATCAAGTGAAATGTGTTGAAGTGAAACTCCGGTGAGATCGGTGTAGTAAGGTGCAGAGACGATCATGATTGCAATGGCAAGAAACAGCGCAGCCAACGTGAGACAACAATACTCGATGAGGTATTGCACAGCCAGGTTTAACTTACCCGAGCCGATTACTCGTCTCACACCAAACTCCCGCGTACGCGACACAAACCTGGATGTCTCCAGATTGATATAGTTTATCCATGCGATTACCAGTATAATGAATCCAACGCTGCCGAGCAGATAAAGTAATTCCTTGTTGCCATTTGCTTCCAGTTCATCCTTGCAATGTGATGATAAGTGAATATCGGTGAGTGGCTGCAGATATACCTCCGTATCTTTAACAAGCTTATTTTCCTTTTCGAGTTTGTCAAGTAATCGATTTAGTTTTTGCTCGATGACATGCGGTTGAATTTTTTCCGAGAAGGTTACGTAAGTCGTCAGCCTTCCCTCACCCCACAGATCTACTGATGCTTCGGGACGATTATCATTAATTTGCTGAATTATAGTGGCATGAAAATGCGCGTTCTCCGGAATGTTTTTTATTACTCCTCGAATAGTAAACTGCCCTCCTTCCGAGTGATCGTCTATCCGGTCGAGTACCTGGCCTACCGGGTCATTATCTCCGAATAACTTTTTTGCTACTGCCTCTGAGATCACAATGCTATTCGGTTCTTTCATAGCCGTTGTCGCATTGCCGTGAAGCAGCAGCGAAGGGAACACCGTGAAGAAGGCAGAATCAGAACTAAGCCAGCCACCTGTCTCATTATATATTTTACCCTGATGGCGAAAAAGAAATCCCGTATTAGCAGGAATCTTGTAGAAGCCGGTTACGCTTTGCACTTCCGGAAAATTTTGCTTTAACAGCGCACGCACTCCCGGGAAAGTTTTGGCAGAAGTCTCTACTAACTCACCATTCTCATAACGTTTTAAGCCAACACGGTATATATAGTCCTTGTTTGTATGAAATTGGTCAAAGCTCAGCTGAAAGCTTATATAGTGCGCAATAAGCAGGAAAGCTGATATACCTATAGCGAGGCCGATGACATTAATGAGCGTAAAGATTTTGCTGCGGGTAAGATGTCGGAAAGCTACTTTCAGATGGGTGGTTAACATAACGTTCGGGTTTAGGAAACTAATATACTCAGGAACATTGAAATTTCGTGAGCATCCTCACTTAAATTCCTGTATCCGTAGCTGTTGGTGAAACAGCGTAACAGGAACGATGTTTGTCGCGGTTTATTTTAAAAAAGTAATTACTTGACAAACTTAAATTGATCCACAACATTCCATTTTCCGCCATTGCGTTGTTCAATCAAAGATATAGTATCAAAATATAGCCTGTCAGGCAGAGTATATGTCATCAGTTGCGTGAATATAGCATCCGTGCAAGTTGAATTTCTGGGATGCATCAGCGTGATGTGCGGATCATGGTGGCGAGGATTGTTCTGTATACCTTTTAAGACAGATCTTCTTAAAAATTGAAATTCATCATTATGCTCTGCGGGAATAAGCACACCATTGCCATTATTAAATCGCAGAATTGGATGCAAGGCAATGCACAACGGAGCATCGTAACAAATCGTATTGATGTTTTCAATAACGTGTTCAATCGGTTCGATCTCATCTTCCCTGCAAAGCGTAATATGCGCAGCAATTAAAGAATGTTGTATCGGATTGAATGTGGCGCGTATTGTTTCTATGATATCATTAACAGGACTAACAAATAATGTAAGTTGGAGTCTGGTTGATTTCATTCGCGGCTTATGTGATCTATATCTATCACCCGGGGATTAATCCCTGAGCAATGAAATGTTTTTATTACTTCCTGCCAAGCTTCTGACTGCGGTTTTTGCGGACCAGCGCCACTACATAACCACCTATAATTGCCAGAATCAGGTATATAGGGAACGCCCACGTTAGTGTTGTGAGAAGACCATAGAGAAAATCTCCAGTACCATTGAGTGAATATTCAGAAGAACGTTGTGCAAACTTTACTGTATGAAAGATCAGGAGGATGGCCAGTATTATTGACGAGTATGTGAAGAACTGTTTTTTCATTGCCCAATTTATATTGGTACAAAGCTAATACGAAAGCAAGTTCTAAATCAATAAAAGTGATCGTCTATTTATTTTAGGAAACGATGATAGCACTCTATTTTGTTATGCAAACGTTCTGCGAGGTATTTATTGCCTTCTTTTAGTTCTCTCAGTATAATTTCGGCCTCTTCGATATACTTTAGCTTTTTGCTGTTGTCCCAATAATAGGGTGGTTCGTATAGGTTTACAATTCTATCGGCCAGCTTTACCGCCCAGATTTCTTTGGGTTGTTCTTTGATTCTCTTCAGGCTGTCGAGCATTTTTTCAAGACGATCTTCTATTTTATCATTCTTGGATAAAGCGAGAACGCCATCAGCAACGTTCTGTCCAAAGAGTTCTTTTACTTTGATATAGGTGCAAGAAGTATCTTCAATTGTGTCGTGTAGAATGGCGCATTTGATGGCGAGATCAGCATCCATGCCTTCGCTATGTTGAATAGCATTTAGTATCTCGAATGCTACACTGCCAATGTGATTTATATATTCAATTTTCTCGCCATCGTTCGAACCTCCGTATTTTTGTCCGTCATGAAGTTTGGATGCGAGTTGCCAGATGTTCTGGACTTCGTCTATTGACCAGTTTTGTTTCATGTATAAACTTTAGATGTTAATTTCTTTCTTTATGCTAAGAGGTAAATATCTTTTGCAACCACTTAACAAATCGCGATGTTGGGGCAGAACTGTTGTATTAAAGAGATGAATTGTCAGATGAAAGCTCGTAGAATTTCGAATGTGAAAAATTACCTATCTGCTCCTTCGTTTTTAATTTTATGAACAGTTGTCTCAGCGTTTCACTTGTTCCTGTATATTTATTCTCATGGGTATGGCTGATGCCTATATAGATAAACGCACTCTTATAGTAAACATTCAGACTAACAACTACGTCCATTGTTTCATTTTGATCCGATAAACCAAGAAATGATTTGAATATAGTGGCACCTGCTCATCGCTTATAATGTCAAATATAGACCTGGTTTGTTTTACTTGCAGGTTATCATTACTTAGCATCACCCTCAAGTCTGCGCGTAAAGCTTCTTCAATTTCGGTCTGCCACATGGCGTTGATAGCAGTATTTATGTTCTCTACCTCGTCCTCTGAATTAGCTTTCGTATAGTAATCATTAGCCGCCAAGTATTCATCTAATTCACTAATGATTTTTTGAGTTTGCATCGAATTTTTTCTAGGCCGTCAAGCATGAATATTTAAATGTCGCATACTTTTCTCTATACGCATAATCCTTGAATGTTTGAGTTGATTTCTGTTGTAATTTTTCATCAACCTCAATGTCTTTAAGATTATAGTGTTTCTTATTGATAAACGCGACACTTCTTATGTTAGGATGTTGTATCAGTGGTGTTAAGTCTCCGCTCAAAACATTTGTATCTACGAACCGGAAATCAACGAGAAACGGAAAGTGCTGGAGAAATTCTAAATTATCCAGATCACCACACGCATTTAGGCGCAGGACTTTTAGGTTGACTAACTCCAACAGCTCATTGCTGATTTTAAGTTTCTTGGCTCGGTCGATGTGTAAAAATTCGAGCGACTCTTTCAGAGACGATATACCAGAGTAGTCTTCAAATTTAAGGCAATAATGCAGCTCAAGCCTTTTTAGTGCTTTGAGTTGTTCTATACCTTGAAAATTTTTGAAGTTAGCCCAATTTAATTCAAGATATAGGAGTCTATCAGCTTTGGTAAAACATTCGAATCCTTGCTTATCGTGTAGGTGCCAGATTATTGAATACTCAATATCAGTCAACGATGCAGGATCAAATTTATCTTTTTTAAGATCTAAGTGAAGTTGTTTTTCTTTATCAATTTGATCAAACCAAATTGTGTTGTAGCGCCAATCCATAATGCTGTGAGTGAATGATTTTAGGCTACCTATATATGAATATATATCCGATTACAAAGATCAAACAGAACAATAATATCTGGATCATTTCTTTATTCGTCTTTGACCACCGTATTGTAATATTTGCGATCTGACCAACAACACAGATTACCATCAGGATGATTAACGAAAAATATGAATGAATAGTCATTTGAAAATTGGTCGCTTTGTTTTCGACCGATCGAATATTTTTCATCATGGGAGTTAATGTATATTCAATGGAATCTCCAGTTTTGAAATTGCTAACTTCAGATCTGGGTTCGATTACTGTTCGATTGTCAAAGGTGATTGTATAGTTTGAATAAGGCTGAGTGATACTTTTTGAAACGGAAAGGCCATTATCAGTTGATATACTTTCAATTGTGGCCAAGTGCTTTTCTCCTGGAATGATTA
>DJFR01000049.1:0-5010 GCA_002432545.1 Flammeovirgaceae bacterium UBA5867
CACTAAAAACGACCTTCTGCCGTTATAACTGCATGAATAACTTTCAAATCGTGATAATTCATGCACATGGATAACCAGTTCACACTAAAATCCTTATTTTTGTTTGAATTACCCTGTTCATGTTGAGGGCATTTTTTGTATTTGTTTGTGCTTGCCTGCTTTTGAGTGCTTGTACCCAGCGCATGATATGCCCTGCGTACCAGAGCGCCTTTATTTACGATAAGAATGAACTTCGTAAAAAGTTCAGCTATTTCCAGGAAGACTCAACTCCTAAAGTATTCACTGCCAGTAAAAATAAGTATCTGATAGCCGAGCCAACCTCGTATCGTAAAAAGATACGGAGTATGCAGACGGTAGAGATGAAACCGGTATATGTTACACTGCCGGATTCACTTAACCCCGAAGCAGGCATGGATGGTGAAGATGGCGTAGTGCCGGGTGCAGAACTCGATCTTGCTGCCCGCTCCGTTATCGATAGTATTTATATTGAAGATGTAGAGCGCGATACTTCTACAGTTGAAGAAGATAGTGTATACATGATCAGCAAAGACAAGGAAGTGCGCGTGCTGAAGTACGACTTCCCGGATAGTCTTATATACGATCCTGCCACTGGTAAATATGTACCGAAAACACCTCGCTATATAGTAACGGAAGTTACCTTTAATGTAGAGCAGGATAACTACATGTGGTACCTGCGCGATTACCTCGTGCTGCCAGATGTGCGTCTTGCGAAAATGGGGCAGGCTGAACAAAAAGCAGAGGCTGCCAAAAAACAGAAGAAAGGTTTCTTCGGATTCTTCAAGAACCTGTTCAAGAAGAAAAAGAAAGAAGAACCTGCTGATTCCACCGCGCAGCAAGTTGTGCCGGAACCTAAAGCTGATGACTTCGATTATGTTGATGAAGATGAACAACAGAAGCCTGTTGTAACGGAAGAGGCACAACCTGAAAAGAAAGGTCTGTTCCGCAGAAAGAAAAAGAAATCAACCGAAGAACCAGCTAATGATGCTGCCACCACGGAAGAGAAACCTGTGAAGAAGAAAAAGGAAAAGAAATCCAAAAAGAAAAAGGATGAGCCTGCGCAGGAAGAACCTGTTGAAGAGGAAAAGAAAGACGATGACGATGGATTTTAAATCAATCGAAAAGCGTCAGGTTTCCGAATTGATCTGAAGCAGGTGCAGGTATAATCAGTGATGGTACATCTGCTTTTGCATCGCTGATGCGTGGTGATACGGAGTATAGATTCATTCGCTCGCTTGCATACGCATTCAACACAAATGCCAGGTCCTCCTCCGTACTTTCTTTATTTAACCATACGCTTTCGTCTTTTTTATTCAGTATTACCGGCATACGGTCATATATAGATGCAACCAGCGTATTGGCACGCGTAGTAACGATGGTAAAGGTGTGAAACTCGTTGCCATCGGTATCTTCATATTCTTCCCACAAACCTGCGAATGAAAAAATCTCCTGGTCGGTACAAATAAAGCGATAGGGTATAAATGTTTTCTTTCCTGCTTTCTTCCATGCGTAGAAACCATCGGCCGGTATAATGCACCGCGTCTTCATCATGGCTCTTTTTATAGCAGGCTTCTCAGATATATATTCAACCGGTGTGTTAATGATCTTTTCGCTCAACGGTTTATTCTTAGACCATTCAGGTGACGTGCCCCAGTAAAAAGTAGAAATACCCTGAGGTGATGCTGACGTGATCACCGGCATCAGTTGTGTAGGGCAGGCGTTGTAGCGCGGCTTGAACAACTCTGGTGTATCTACCGAAAACCTTTCACTGATCTTTTCGGGTGTAGCGGTGAGGCTGTATCGTTCGATCATAAATATAGGGGCTTTGAAAGGTGATGCATACAGTTAATGACTTGCCGGAGTAAAATACAGCCAGCAAGTTAAGTGTTTATAAATTCCATCGCACGCTCTTCACTCCAATATAATCCATTTTTGTTGAATTGAGCGAAGCCAACATGTCCGCCATGTGTGGGACTTTCAAACTGTACAAACTCGTGATCGCGAAGTGTTGTTGTCGGGTAACAGTCTTTACTCAGAAACGGATCGTTCTGCGCATTGATAATGAGTGTAGGAATGGTAATCTTCGTGAGAAACTGCAGTGAGCTGCTCCGGGTATAATAATCAACGGCATTCTGAAAGCCGTGAATCGGTGCTGTGAAGTGATCGTCAAATTCAATAAGCGATGCAATGCTATCTATACCTTTAATGTCAAGCTCTTTCCGAAAGGCAGCCTTGGCAATAATTTTCTTCTTCAGACTTTTTAGAAAGCGTTCTGAATAAATGCGGTTGGAGGGTAGCGAGATTTTTATACAGCTTGTATGCAGATCGAGCGGTACAGAAAATGCTACCGCTTTCTTTACTTCCTGCGGAGGCTGTTGCTCGCCTATATATTTCAGGGTGAGATTCCCTCCCAGACTAAAACCAATCAACGTAATGTGTTTATAGCCCGCTGCTATAGCATGCTTAACCACTACACCAACATCATCGGTAGCGCCACTGTGGTAGAAACGTAATTCGCGATTCATCTCTTCACTACAACCGCGATAATTCCACGTAAGCACATCGAAGTTATTGGCAAGGCACATTTTAGCCATGCCTTTAATATAGCTTCGTTGAGAATTACCTTCGAGTCCGTGCGAAATGATCACCAATCGTTCAGCTCCTTGTTTGATCCAGTCAAGATCGAGAAAATCAAGATCGGGTGTAACAATGCGTTCGCGTGTATAAGCTTGCAGGGCGACCCGTCTTAACAGGGCCGGATATATAGTTTCGAGGTGAGCGTTGAAAAGGAAAAATGGTGGTTGATAACTCGACAAGGTATAGTGTTATTTGCCGGCCACAATTTTCAAATGTCCCAGGTGATGTTCGCCATGCCATGCGTAGCTGGCAATAGCCTGATCGATCCGTACGTATTTCTTGGAGTCAGGGTGATAGAATTTTCTCTCCAGATCTTCCTTTGAAATACTGTTCAGCAATACAATCCACTTGGCGTGCAATGCTTTCAGTAAAGCTATAGAGATAGCAGGATCTGCTTTTGTTTCAAACGTATCGGCCCACAATTTTTCATCGTATGCCTTGATGGTTGGCGTTTCTTCCGTCAGTGTCCACTTGATGCGGATATAGGCATTCATGTGACTGTCGGGTATATGATGCAATACTTGTCTTCCCGTCCATCCGCCTTCGCGATAAGGAGTATCGAGTTGTTGAATAGTAAGTTTACTGGTCAGTGCTTCTATACTTGCCGGTACAGCTTCTATCCGTTTGATATTGGCTTTAACTTCGTCTAAGGTATAGGAGTCTTTCGCAGTAAATTTGCCAATCGGATACCGGAGTTGTTCGTCACTATTCATTGAATTCTTCTTTTGCTTTTTTTCGATTATTACGCACCCGTATATTTACCATCTCGATCAGTAACGAGAACGCTACAGCAAAGTATATGTAGCCTTTCGGTATAGCATATTCAAGTCCTTCGAGGAACAGCATAAAACCGATCAGGAT
This sequence comes from Flammeovirgaceae bacterium UBA5867, assembly GCA_002432545.1. Taxonomy (GTDB): domain Bacteria; phylum Bacteroidota; class Bacteroidia; order Cytophagales; family Cyclobacteriaceae; genus Ohtaekwangia. Next base: position 3,517 of record DJFR01000049.1, read on the forward strand.
CAAAAAGCCCAATGCAAGTACTTCCATGGAAGGGTGACGATTAATAAAGTCACTGATGGCTCCGGAGAAAATCATCATGATACCGATGGAAATAATTACAGCAGTGATCATTATGATCACTTGGTTGGTAAGCCCAACCGCAGTAAGGATCGAGTCGAATGAGAAAATAATATCAAGCAGAATGATCTGAACAATAATACCGGTAACATTCGCTTTACCTTTTGTCTGCTCGTCAAGTTCATCTTCGCCTTCTATTTCATGGTTGATCTCGCGTGTACTCTTCGCGATCAGGAACAAACCACCAAACATCAGGATCAGATCGCGACCGCTGAAAGGATGATCATGGTCGCTGAACATATGTACCAGTTTGTTTCCGATTATATCGGAAAGATGAAACAAGGGCTCCTTGAACGATATAACCCATGTGATACCCAGCAACAGGATGATACGCACAACCAGCGCGAGAATCAATCCGAGGTTACGGGTACGAGCCCGGATTTCTACCGGAAGGCGATTGGCAACAATGGAAATAAAGATGATGTTATCAATACCTAATACGACTTCAAAAAACGTAAGCGTTAACAGGGCGAGCCATGTTTCCGCGTGGGCGAATATTTCCATGCCGAGTAGTTCGGAGTTTATTTGGCGCTAAAAATAGAATAAGAAACGCGATAGTCCAAGTGAGGGTTACTCCAGAATTTACTTTAAGTTATCAACAAGTTAACCCGTTTTAAAACAAAAACCGCAGGTATTCGTAGACCTGCGGCTTTATATTCAACAGCTATGGCTTCACTATAAAAACTTCTTCACGTCAGTGTAGGGTAGATTGAATGCGTCTGCTACCGCTTTATATACTACTTCTCCCTGGATAACATTTAACCCAAGGCGTAGCTCCAGGTTGTCCTGGCATGCTTTCTTCCAGCCCTGACCTGCTAACCGGATGGCATACGGAAGTGTAGCATTTGTTAAGGCCAGTGTTGAAGTATAGGGTACTGCACCCGGCATGTTGGCTACGCAATAGTGTACTACATCATCAATAATGAATGTAGGATCTTCATGTGTCGTAGGGCGGCAAGTCTCAATACATCCTCCCTGGTCAACCGCTACATCTACGAGTACTGTACCCGGACGCATCGTCTTCAACATATCGCGTGTAATCAGCTTCGGAGCTTTTGCACCCGGCACCAATACACCGCCTATAATCAGATCAGAATCTTTGATCAGCTCACGAATGCTATATTCATTGGATACCATGGTATGAACATTCTTCGGCATAACATCATCGAGGTAACGAAGACGCGTCAGGTTAAGATCGAGAATCGTTACATCGGCTCCCATACCTGCTGCGATCTTCGCAGCGTTCGTTCCTACAACACCACCTCCAAGTATCAATACTTTTGCAGGCTTTACACCCGGTACGCCACCCAATAATATACCTCTTCCTTTTAAAGGTTTTTCAAGATACTTGGCACCTTCCTGTATCGACATTCTTCC
>DJFR01000049.1:5091-23099 GCA_002432545.1 Flammeovirgaceae bacterium UBA5867
GCAGCATTGTCTATCAATGTTGCGCCAGCCTTTTGATAATCTTCATCAAGAAAGCCGCTTCCGTTTCCTGCTGTTTTCTGAACCTGCACAGTGTGCCCGCGCTTTACCAGCTCCTGCGTTCCGGCAGGGGTGAGGGCAACACGGTTTTCATTGTTCTTGATTTCCTTCGGTACGCCAATGATCATAATTTGTATAGATTGTTAATGAGAGCTGCAAATATACAGTGGCAATAAGTATGAAAAAGGAGAGAATGAAAGATGATTTTTATTCGAAATAATTTGTTGTAAACTAAACGATCATTCATGTAAAATTCCGGTGAATGAGTTTTTCCGAAATAAAATTTGTAAGCCGCATTTGTAAAATGAAGTACTGCAATCGTTGGTGCTTTTGAAAGGTAAAACTATTCCCTATTTTTGGACTCAACAGGTTTCACCTAATCCCGGATTATTTTGAGCGCATTAAAAGAAGCAAAGACAAAATTCTCGCAGACGAAAGTGAAAGATATACTTTCAGACTATCGTCTTGCAGTAGAAAGCAGGGAAGCCAGTATCATCGGCCGCAAAGAAGTGTTCATGGGTAAAGCCAAGTTCGGCATCTTCGGTGATGGTAAGGAAGTGGCGCAGATTGCTATGGCGAAAGTTTTTCGCAACGGAGATTTTCGTTCAGGTTACTACCGTGATCAAACCTTTATGTTCGCCATTGGTGAACTTACTGTACAGCAATTTTTTGCACAGCTCTATGCGCATACAGATCTGGAAGCAGATCCTTCTACAGCAGGTCGCTTAATGACAGGCCACTTTGGTACACGCACACTTGATGAGTACGGTAAGTTTAAAAATCTGAGCGAGCAGAAAAACAGCAGCGCAGATATATCACCAACAGCAGGGCAGATGCCACGACTGCTTGGTCTTGCGTATGCATCGAAGCTATACCGTAACAATCCTGGACTGAAAGACTATACTAATTTTTCAGTGAACGGAAATGAAATAGCTTTCGGTACCATTGGTAATGCTTCCACATCCGAAGGTATGTTCTTCGAAGCGATCAACGCTGCCGGTGTATTGCAGGTGCCCATGCTTACTTCCGTGTGGGACGATGGTTATGGTATATCTGTTCCGGCAGAGTATCACACCACCAAAGCAAGTATATCAAAAGCACTCGCAGGTTTACAGCGTACTGCTACCGAGAAAGGTTTCGAAATTATACTTGCCAAAGGATGGGATTATCCCGGTCTGTTGGAAGCATACCAGAAAGCCGAGAAGATCTGTCGTGAAGAACATGTGCCGGTATTGCTGCACGTTGAAGAGTTAACACAACCTCAGGGACACTCTACATCCGGTTCGCACGAACGCTATAAATCTAAAGAGCGACTTACCTGGGAAGCGGAGCATGATTGTATTCGCAAGATGCGCGAGTGGATCATTAACGAAGTAATGGTGTTGCCCGAAGATGTAGATGCTATTGAAAGAGAAGCCAAGCAGGCTGCCAAGCAGGCGAAAGAGCGTGCGTGGAAAGCATTTACAGAAGATGTGCGCAAAGATCAGAACATTGTTAGTGCTATACTAGAGAAAGCCGAAGCGCTGAGCAGCCGCGGTGAAGATATAGTGGCACTCCGTAATGAGTTAAGCACGACCATCAACGCGACCCGCCTTGATACGATGAAAGCTGCACGCAAGGCAGTTCGCTATTTCCGCGATGAAGATCATGAAGCAAAAACAGAATTGATCGAATGGCTACGCGCAGCAGAAGGAGATAATCATAGTCGATATAGTTCACATTTATATAGTCATTCAGAAGACGCTGCGCTAAAGGCAGAAATTATACCTCCGCAGTATAGCGAAAGCTCTTCGATTGTAGACGGAAGAGAAGTATTGCAGGCATGCTTCGATGCTGCGCTTACACGTGACCCTTTGGTGATTGCCTTTGGTGAAGATGTAGGAAAGATCGGAGATGTGAACCAGGGCTTTGCCGGTTTGCAGGCCAAGCATGGTGAGTTGCGCGTAACCGATACCGGTATTCGCGAATGTACCATCATCGGGCAAGGTATAGGGGCTGCGTTGCGCGGACTGAGACCTATAGCCGAGATGCAATATCTCGATTATCTTATTTATGCGTTACCTACATTGTCAGATGACCTGGCGTGTTTACAGTATAGAACGAAGGGTGGACAAAAAGCTCCACTGATTATTCGTACGCGTGGTCACCGCCTGGAAGGAGTGTGGCATGCCGGCTCGCAGATCGGTATGATGCTGCAAAGCTTACGGGGTATATATATACTTACTCCGCGTAACATGACGCAGGCTGCCGGTTTCTATAACACCATGTTAAAGTCTGACGACCCGGCTATCATTGTCGAGTGTCTGAATGGCTACCGTCTGAAAGAAAGAATACCGGATAATATAGGCGAGTTCAATGTACCGCTGGGTGTACCGGAAGTTTTGAAAGAAGGTAACGATGTAACTATCGTAACGTACGGCTCGATGTGCCGCGTGGTGATGGAAGCTGCAGAAGACCTCGAACAATTCGGAATTTCATGCGAGGTAATTGATGTGCAGACATTGTTACCATTCGATGTTCACCATCGTATACTTGAATCCGTTAAGAAAACGAACCGCATCATCTTTGCCGATGAAGATGTGCCCGGTGGTGCTACCAGCTATATGATGCAGCAGGTGTTGGAAGTGCAAAATGCATATCAATACCTGGATTCGAAGCCAGTAACCATTACGGCTAAAGAACATCGTCCTGCGTATGCATCCGATGGTGATTACTTTACGAAACCAAATCCGGAAGATGTGTTTGAGACGGTATATACCCTCCTGCACGAAGCAGATCCGGATACATTTCCGTCTTTATACTAAGTATTAAAAAATACTGTCGGGAGAGAAGAGACTGATTTTTTATTTCTTGATTCCTTCAAGAGTAACAAAGTCAGTCTCTATTGTATTGCTCGCATTGAGCGCGCGATCTTTAATGGTAACGCGCAGCTTGAATGACTGTGATCCCAATACAATAGCGAGACCTTCCGATTTCATACTATAGCGGAGTGTACCTTCCAGCGGTCCGGTTTCATCCGAGAGTCTTGGAAATCGTCCATCAAAAGAAGGACCGCATTCTGTTCCGGTAATTGTCTCCCAGTCCAACTCAGTGCCGTTGCTTAAAATGAAATCAACTGTAATGTTATCGTAGTTCGGATTTTTCTGGGTATAGAATATCTCCTTGATCTCAAACAGATCAGGATTCTCCGGGTTGGAACTTCTCAGCGTATCGGTAATATTATACGTGGCATCAAAGGTGGATTCATTACCGCGTTCTACATATAGTGTATCAAATATATAGGTGTTACAGGTATACGGATAAACATACTCAGGCATTTTGCTGGCATACTCGGCTTTTTCAAGTGTCCGGTTGGTAGCGAGTTTTCCTGTCTGACCACTGTTTACATATAGTATAGGAGGAATGTTTGTATACTTGGAGATGGTTGGAACGGAGATCAGGTTGCCGTTGTTTTCCAGGAAATAATTTTTAGGATGAAAAGGAAAGGAGATGTCGTCATTGGAAAGACCGAGGTCACCATCGCCATCCTTGAAGTTGACGGAAAGAACAAGTGAGTCGATAGCATCTGCTTCCTGATAAAATTCCAATCCTGCGAAGTTGATACTAGGTGTGTTAGGATACTCAGGCGGATCGAAACATGAACTTGCCACCACCACTAAAACACCAAACAGCAATAGACCCTTTGTAATTTTCATTCTGTATTTTTGAACCCTGTTAAGTTACGTAACGCTTGGATACTTTTAAAAGTTTTGAATCTACATTATACTCTGTTAACGATCAAACCTTTACTGATATTGCTTTAGAGGTGTTTCGTTTTCAGGCCGTTAACAACTCAGTGTATCGCGCTTTTATTCAAAACCTTTCGGTAGATCCGGCTGCCGTAAGCCGTGTTGAAGACATTCCGTTTCTGCCTATAGCATTCTTTAAAACCCATGCGCTGCAAAGTGGCGAATGGCAACCCGAAGTAACATTTACCAGCAGCGGCACCACGGGCGCAGCTACCAGTAAACACATGGTGGCCGATCTCGATTTTTACCAGCGTCATTCGCAACGGTGCTTCGAATATTTTTTCGGACCGCTAACAGACTATCACTTTCTGGCGTTGCTGCCCTCGTATCTTGAGCGGCAGGGATCATCGCTCATTGCGATGATGGACCATTTCATCCGTCATAGCGGCTCATCATATTCGTCATATTATCTTTTTCAGATTGATAAACTTCTGGAAGACCTGGCTAAACTTAAAACTGATTCATCCCGAAAGGTTATACTCTGGGGAGTGTCATTTGCATTGCTGGATCTGGCCGAGAAATTCGGAGTTGATCTGAGTCATTGCCTGGTGTTTGAGACCGGAGGCATGAAAGGCAGACGAAAGGAAATAACCCGCGCTGAACTTCACGCTACGCTCCACGACAGGCTTAAGGCCACACACATTTACTCGGAGTATGGCATGACCGAGTTACTGTCGCAGGCCTATACCCTGGGTGAATTCAGGTTTAAATGTCCGCCCTGGATGAAAATTATCGGGCGAGACATTACCGACCCGCTCAGCAAGGGGTTACTTCGCGAAACGGCCGGGATTAATGTCATCGATCTGGCCAACATTCAAACGGTATCGTTTATTGAAACCGAGGATTTAGGGAAGATTTACCCGGACGGAACATTTGAGGTTCTGGGAAGAATGGATAACAGTGACGTACGTGGGTGTAATCTGATGATTGGTTAAGATTTACCCCAATATTTGTTTTGTTCTTAAAGAATTATATTTTTGCTTGTAATCAATCCCATTGAAATGAAAAAGATTGTAGTATTCGTTCTATTGGCAGCTTTTGTGTCAGCGTGCAGCCAATATACTTGCCCTACCTATACCAAGAAAGAGGCTCCGAAACAGGCTAAAGATTCTTCTCAGCGTATCTAAACTATATTTATAGCGCGCTTCCAGAGTTAGGGGTTTATTCTTCTGACTTAAAAGATATTTGCTAAAGGAAATCGTAATCGCGGTTTCCTTTTTTGATTTATACCTCCTCCAGCTAAAACCAGCCCGGAAGTCTGGTACCCGACACTTTAGAATTACACATCACTATACTTTTACAGCAACAAAGAACCCTATAAACATTTGCTGTATGAAAACATTTGCCTGGGCATACTGGATTGCCAGAATTATAGCCGCACTGATCATGGTGCAAACTCTCTATTTCAAATTTACAGGCGCAGAAGAGTCTGTATATATTTTTACAACCGTAGGCATGGAACCCGTTGGCCGCATAGCCATTGGTATACTTGAGCTGGTTGCTTCTGTGTTGCTGATCATAAATGCCACGGCATGGCTGGGCGCATTGTTAGGAGCGGGGCTGATGGCTGGTGCGCTCGGTATGCATATAATGCTGCTCGGTATAGAAGTGAAGGGCGATGGCGGCTATCTTTTTTGTCTCGCCCTTATCGTGTTGCTCTGTTGCTGCTGGGTAATATTCTTCAACAGGCAAAAGATCAATACGATACTTTCAAGGTTTAGAAAGAGCCGCGTGTGATTATGGTTTATTGCTGATAAGCCAGGAAACTATCACTTCGTCTGATACCTGTATGTCCTGCACGGTAAGATCGCTAAACCCCGTATCACTGTTAGGAGCAGACATAGGTATAGGCGCATAGTCACGGTAGCGCAGTCGCTCATGTAGTGAATAATCTTCACTATATCCATACCCATACTGTATAGATTGAATGTTGCCCAATGCTAATTTGGATTGACGTGCAATGATGGCAGCGCGTTCATGTGCATTTTGAATGCTGAGCTCAATAAGCTTGCCGCGGACCTCCGCCAGTTTTTCCTCGGACAAGATGAAACTGAATTGAAAATTGAGCTCAAGCGTTGTCTCAATAAAAGCATCTACCAGTTTGGTAACACGTTGTTGGTCATATTTAAACTCAAGAATGACAGACTGAGATGCTATATATCCGCTGTCGACTGGCTCATGGTCTCTGTAGAATATATTCTTTCCTGCGTTGAAGCTGTTGCTTTTAATTTCCGTTTTTTTAAACCCAAGCTTCTCAAGCTGCTTCAGCAACGATGCATTCTTGTCATTTACACTTTTAACGGCTTTGTTGAAAGCCATATCCAATGAGTTGAAGGAAATAGTGATCACAGGCCAAATCGGGAGGTACCTGCATGCTTGCGTTACCTCTAACCTCTACAAGCGGAGGCTTTTGGCTCTGGGCAAAAACATGAATGACCAACAAAAGATAAACCGAAGTGAAATATAGCTTCTTCATCACGCATAGAGTTTAGTAGATTGTATAGGTAACGGGAAACGCCTCTAAAAGTCACTACACCTTAACACCTTTATATAAAATCTCTCCTTTAACCAATCCGAATTTCTGGCGGGTTGCTTCCGGTAAAGTATTTACAAAGTCATCTTCAATGGCTTGCAGTCCGGCTTGCTCGATGCGTTTCGGATAGTCATGTCCGTATTTACGAACGTGATCATCTTGTCCGAAAATCTTCTCGCGTTCGCGGGGATCAGTAATTGTATTGTCTTCAAAAGTAGTATCAGGCACGGGGTTGAAAAACGGAATTTGCAGTATAGCAAAGCCTCCGGGTTTTAATACGCGATTGATCTCGCGCATCGCCTGTATATCATCGCGCACATGTTCCAGCACGTGGTTGCACAGTACAGTATCAAATGTATTTTCAGCAAACGGAATCTCATGTATATCCATCTTTACTTTGGCCAGTGGCGATTCGATATCAGCTGTGATATAATTGTCACCATGTATTTTCTCAAAGCGTTTTATAAAACATGCCTCGGGCGCAATGTGCAGTACATGAAGTTTTGATCCGAAGAAATCCGTTTTCTCTTTCAAGTATAGCCAGATGAGGCGGTGACGCTCCAGTGAAAGACAATTCGGACACAACGCATTCGGTCTTGGGTTGATCCGTCCGTAAGGCAACAAGGTGCGATAACTCGTTTCACACACCGGACAGGTAACAGCACTACCTCTGTAGAAAAGTCCGATAACGCGAACACCAAAACCACCAACACGTTGCAGATACTTGCGTGGTACAAAACGGATAAGCCAGGAAATGATTTTTTTCATGCGGGCGCAAAGGTAATCGTTCTCCGTTAATCGTTGTCCGTTAATCGCTATCCGTTGCTGCTTTTTATGGAAGATGGTCGGTTAAGTGATCGAGATCGCAACAAATACCAGGCTCCCACGATTAACGAATAACCTGTAACGGATAACAACCAACGACTAATTTTTTCAAAATCGATAAAACTTTTCAAACCACCGTATCATCTTTATATCAGAAAACGGCAGTAATGCCTAAATCCTTCGAAATTAGACCTCATGGCCGAGACCTTACTCGACATCGCGATGATGCATTCTGAAACCGTAATTGCCCGGGCGAAACAAGGCGACCAGAATGCTCAAGGTAAACTGGTGCAGTTGTGGTACAAACGTATCTACAACTTCAGCTACAAGTTTTTTATGGATCATGATCTGGCCATGGAAGTATCGCAGAAAACCTTTATCTCGATGTGCCGGAACCTGGCTGGCCTGCAGGACATTGCCCGGTTCAAGTCATGGCTCTATAAAATTGCTGTAAACTATTGCCGCGAAGAAGCCCGCAAGAAGAAAGGGAGCCGGTCGTTATCATTCGATGTGGTATGGAACCGCGAAGCTGAAGATTCTCCGAAATGGGAGTCATCATCACAACGGTATGCTAACCCGGAAAGCCAATACCAGCAAGCCGAACTCTCCGACATTTTGCAGCAGGCTCTGTATGAACTAAGTGAAGAACAACGCGAGGTGGTGATTATGAAGGAATACGAAGGATTGAAGTTTCGTGAGATCGCGGAAGTGCTGAATATATCAGAGAACACAGTGAAGTCGAGGATGTATTACGGTCTTGACGGATTGAAGAAAATTCTGGAACGAAAAAATATTACTAAAGATACGATTGGCTATGAGCTATAAACCTGATCGACACGATTGGATGGCTTACCTCTATGGTGAACTGGAGGGTGCTGAAAAAGAAAAGATGGAGCAGTATCTTTTATCGGATCCGCATGCACGCAAAGAACTGGAGCAATACCAGCAACTGCGCAAGATGATGGACACCGTGGAAGATAAGGAAGTGATTGCTCCGCCTATAGTGCTAAGCGATAATCGCCAGCGCTTTATCTGGAATACACCGGCCGTACGCATGGTGGCCAGCATTGCAGCTTCTCTGCTTATCATCATCCTGGTTGGTAAACTTACCGGCACACAAGTGAGTATGTCGGGCAACGAGTTCAGGTTAAGCTTTGGTGACGTACAGAAAACTGAAGATGTGCAGCCTGCAACGCCAGGGCTATCCGCCAGTGATGTGCAGAACATGATCAACGAATCGCTTAACCAGAATAATATAGCGATGCAGACAAGCTGGAAGGAAACACAGCAAAAGCTCGATGCTTCTGTTCGCAGTAACCTGGCCGCCAATTCCGGTAAGATTGACAAGCTCGTGAAGGAAGCATCCAACGCTTCGCAGGAACAGATTCGTCAGTTCGTATCAACTTTGCAGAATGAAAATACCGAAGTAGTAAAGAATTATTTTCAGCTGTCTGCCACCGAGCAGAAGAAGTATATCGAGAATCTGCTGGTTGACTTTGCAAAATACCTGCAGCAACAACGCAGCGATGATCTGCAACTGGTTCAAACACAATTGAAAGCACTGGAACAGAACACCGACATGTTTAAACAGGAAACCGAGCAGATATTAACCAGCATCATTACCACCGTAAATGGTGCAGAAGTAAAAGAAACGAAGTATTGACAGAACGATCCGGTATATATACCGATACAGAAAATGAACAGACAATTTGATAATTTAAGGAATATGAAATCGATTATTCAAGTATTGATGAGCAGTGTGTTGGTACTGGTGATGGGCGCTCACGTGGCAACCGCGCAGAAGATTGATGACGAACGCATGAGGCGTGATATAAGCGTGGCAGAAAATGTGCTGGGTACATTGATCAAACAACAATTCAGCAACCAGCGAACATTCTTTCCGCTCGAAATAAAAGGGAATTATCAGCAGGGTTATGGTGTGACTTTTTCACTGCCGGCAGATTATACTACTCCGATCGCCTTTACCATCGGCTCGGGCATGCAGAATGGTGTAGTGGTATATAGCGATGAATTTGAAGAACCTGCCACCATTGATATACGTGGTAGTGAAGATGGAAGTGATGATCGTGCTGTAGTGAACGGAAGAAACACGTATAAACTGAAAGAAAAAACAAAAGGCAGAACACGGGTTGACATGGACAGTATACGCGATTCATACAACGCAAAAGTGATTGAAGCTGCCAAAGAATTTATACTTGACTATAGCGACATGATCTCACAGCTTGGTCCGCAGGAAAGAATCGTGGTTACGAATCAGGGCAACCAGCCGCGTGCATGGGTAGGTCAGTACTTCAATGCACCGAACCGTACGCACCTTTCCATCGAAGCGTTGAAGTCAGATATAGCACAGTATAAAGCAGGCAAGCTGAATCGTGCGCAGGCAGACGTGAAGATTAAAGTGGTAAACACCGAATCAACGAATGCTATCGAGCCCGACCTTGAACTGCTGTCGAGTATATTCTCTCGCCTGTATCGTGTGGATCTGTCCAAAACATATTTCACCGAAGAGAATATATATTATGAGCGCTTGAAAGATTATGGTGTGATTTACTACATGCAGGTATATAGCAGCAGCGAGCGCGACTATAAACGCTACGATATGCCAACGCTGAATTTGCAGGATGTAGATCAGGCAACACGTAACAAGAAAGTAGGCGAGCTTTACCCGGCTTTTGAACGCGAGCTGAAAGAGAATGTATTGGAATATGGTAAAACCGTAAAGAGTCTGAAAGATGATGAAGTGCTGATCTTCCAGGTGCGCCTTACACGCTGTGCAAGCTGTGGTATACCATCGTCACTGGAGATCTCTGTAAAAGGTTCTGTACTGAAAGATGTAAATGCTGGTAAGCTTGATAAAAATGCAGCACTGGCAAAGCTTATCGTGAAGAAAGGCGAGAACCAGTAAGCGGTTTACATTTCGTTAACATAAATATAGTGTGCCGGCAGTACAATGTTATTACTTGCCGGCACGTTTTGTTTCTTGCCGTTGATGTAGTTTTTTGAACCAATGGCCTAATAATTGTAACCATCTCGCAAGAGTTGAGTACAGTTTAAAAACGGATTGTGTAGTTGGGTGTAACGGAGTCGTGCAGTAAGAGGTGTTGAAGGAATATCCGTCAGCAATTTTTTTAAGAGCAACCCTTTAACCTCTAACACCTTCTGAAATGAAGAAGAAACTTCTGATTGGAGCAGGAGCATTCGCCCTGCTGCTCATTGTATTTTTTATTGTGCGTGGCAACAAAGCAAACGAAGTTGCTGATGTCATCGCTGATGTAAAACGCGGCCCTTTTAAAGTTGAGATCGAAACAACGGGGGAGCTGGAGGCTAAGAACTCCGTGAAGATACTCGGGCCTTCTCAACTACGTGACTTCCGTATCTGGAATGTTACCATTCAAAATATCATAGACGAAGGTACGGTTGTGAAGAAAGGCGACTGGGTAGCTACACTCGATCGTTCTGAATTTCAGAATCGCTTCAATGAAAAACAGATCGAACTTGAAAAAGCAAATTCTAAATTCGTACAGACACAACTCGATACAACACTAACCATGCGTCAGTCGCGCGATGAACTTATCAACCTACGCTATGCACGCGATGAAAAGCAGATCATTCTCGATCAGTCCAAGTTCGAACCACCGGCTACCATCAAACAAAATGAAATAAACTGGGAGAAAGCAGTACGTGCACTGGAGCAGGCAGAAGAAAACAACAAGATCAAAAAGAAACAGAATATAGAGAAGATGCGCGAAGTATCGGCCGAGCTGCGCAAAGTACAAAACGAATTTACTTCCATGACCAAAGTAATGGAAGCGTTCAATGTAACAGCTCCCGAAGATGGCATGGTGATCTATGAAAAGGGATGGGATGGTAAACCGATCAAAGGAGGTTCACAGATAAATATGTGGGAACCTACAGTGGCTACCTTACCCGATCTTACCAAGATGATGTCCAAAACGTATGTCAATGAAGTAGATGTGCGTAAAGTAAAAGCAGGGCAGGATGTTACTATTGGTCTGGATGCTTATCCTGATAAGAAATTGACGGGCAAGGTAATTCGCGTAGCCAATGTAGGGGAGCAGCGTCCGAACTCCGATGCAAAAGTTTTTGAAGTAGCGGTAGAGATCAACGGGACTGACCCTACGCTGCGACCATCAATGACCACAAGCAATCGCATCATCGCGAGCGTTGTTGACAATGCCATGTTTATACCACTTGAGTGCCTGCACAGCCAGGCTGATACCGTTACGTATGTATATAAGAAGGAAGGTATAAATATAGTAAAGCAGGAAGTTATCGTAGGACAAACCAACTCCAACGATGTTGTGATACTCGGTGGTCTTGCTGAAAGTGACCGCGTATACCTTTCCATTCCTCCAGGCACAGACGATGATTCCATTACGCTGCTCAAGGAAATGAACGGCAAGCGCAAGAAGAAAGAGGAGGAAGAGAAACCTGCAACACCTCCGGCCAAAGCTATACCGACTGCTAGCAACTAACCCTTCACCGTATGATTTCTCCCCGAATATTGGCAAACCTCTCCATTGCTATAGGAGCGGTTATTTCCAACAAGGTGCGCTCACTGCTCACCGCGCTGGGTATCATCTTTGGTGTAGCGGCTGTTATCGCCATGCTGGCGATAGGCAACGGTGCACAACGTGAGATTCTCGACCAGATCAAACTGGTAGGTGTGAATAACATTGTAATAAAACCCATTGTTGAACAGAAAGAAGAGAAGATTGAAGAGCAGGCAGGGCAAAAGGATAAAAAGAAATTTTCGCCCGGCCTTACCATGCGCGATGTCAGCAACATTAAGGAAACCATTCCCGGTATAGCGAGTATATCTCCCGAAATAATTCTGGATACCTATGTGATTCGTAACGGACTGAGACGCTCTGCCAAGCTGGTAGGCGTAGAGCCGGTATATTTCAATATATATAATTTTGAGTTGCTCGATGGCAAAGCATTTACGCAAGAGCAGGAGCGCCTCGGCTCACCGGTATGCGTGATCGGAAGTTCGATAAAAGCTAAATTCTTCCCTACGGAAAACCCGATTGGTAAAACCATCAAGGTAGGACAGCATTGGCTAACCATTGTAGGTGTGTTGAAAGAACGACTGGTGTCTGAATCCAGTATCAGTAAACTCGGCATACGCGATTTTAATATGGATGTATATACACCTATACAATCTATACTGATACGCTATAAGAACCGCGACAAGATTACCGGAGAACAACTGCGGTTAGAGTCCATGCGCAGCCGCGGCATGGTGTTCAATAACAACCAGAACAGCAACGAGCAAAGCGAACAGGAACGCAAAAATTACCACCAGCTTGATCGCCTTGTTATACAGGTAAACGAAACAAGCCAGTTGACACCAACGGCCGAGATACTATCGCGATTACTCAAACGCAGGCACTACGAAGTAGTAGATTACGAGATCGAGATCCCCGAAATGTTACTGAAGCAACAACAACGCACCAATGATATATTCAATTATGTGCTGGGTGCCATTGCCGGTATATCTTTATTAGTAGGCGGTATCGGTATCATGAACATTATGCTCGCCTCAGTACTGGAGCGCATCAAGGAGATTGGATTACGATTGTCCATCGGGGCAAAGAAGAGCGATGTTGTACAGCAGTTCTTGTTCGAGGCAATCATGATCAGTGTTACCGGTGGTATCATTGGCGTTATACTTGGTATATCACTGGCATATCTCGTGTCACGATTTGCCGGTATACCTACCATCATCAGTTTTGCATCCATCTTGTTATCATTTGGAGTAGCGGCTTCGGTCGGGTTGATTTTCGGAATAGCCCCCGCACGCAGAGCTGCCAATCAGGACCCCATCACATCCTTACGATATGAATAAACTATATTCTTCTCTACCTGTTTTTGTATTTCTTTTCTTTGTCACGTCTTTTGCATACGCCCAGAATGTATTCACACTCGATGATATCATTGTGCGCTCAAAAGGACAATCGCCTGCATCCAAACAGGCTGAGACACGAAAAGAAAACCGCTACTGGCAATACCGGTACTATAAATCAAACTATAATCCGCAGTTGCGCCTCGAAGGAAGTTTGCCAAGCTACTACAAACGTGTTAACCAGATACCGCAGCAGGACGGTACCTTTCGATATATACCTGTAGAGCAAACCAATAACTTTGTTAACCTCGGTCTTCAGCAACCTCTTCAGTGGACAGGCGGTGTGATCTCCGCGAACAGCAGCCTCGGGTACTTTAAAGATTTCAACGACCCTACATCGCTAGCCGAGCAGTGGAGTGGTACGGTGATGAATATACAACTCAACCAGCCGCTCTTTTCTTTCAATGCGCTTCGCTGGGATCGCAAGACTGAACCGTTGCGTTACGAAGAGTCCAAGCGCGAGTATGTAGAGCAAATGGAATTTATATCGCGTGAAGCAGTAAATCGATTCTTTAACGTTTTGCAGGCGCAGATCAATTTGCAGATCGCCACGTTTAACCTTGCTAACAACGATACGATCTATAAAATAGAACAAGGTCGCTATAACATCGGTACAACTTCGCAGGATAAATTGTTGCAGGTAGAATTACAACTGCTGCGCTCGCGACAAGATGTGGCACAGGCAACGCTCGATCAGGAGACAGCACGCTTGCAACTGCGTACCTATATAAGTCTCACCGAAGGAGAAACTTTTGCTTTAAGCCTACCGGAAATCATTCCATCTTTTGACGTTACCGTAGATGAAGCATTGGAACATGCGCGCAAGAATCGGGCAGCCTATATAGCTTTTGAACGCAGGCGCATTGAAGCAGATCGCGAAGTAGCAGAAGCGCGCGGCCAGCGTTTTCAAACAGAACTCACAGCCGCATTTGGTTTGAATAATAATGGTTTGATGCTCGATGATGTATATACCGACCCATCGGAATTGCAACAATTTAACCTGACGCTGAGTGTACCCGTGCTCGATTGGGGACGAAACAAATCGCGTATGCGCACCGCTATCGCGAATAAAAAACTAAACGACTATATCATTGCTCAGGATGAAATAAACTTCGAGCAGGAGGTGATGACGCAGGTGAGACAATTCGAAATGCTGAGACTTCAAATTGATATTACGAAGAAAGCTGATGAAGTTGCCACTGAACGCTATAACGTAGCGCAGAATCGTTACCTGATCGGTAAAATCGATATCACTAACCTGAATATAGCCTTAACAGAAAAGGATGATGCCAAGCGAAGCTATATCCAGGCGCTCAAATCATTCTGGACAGCTTACTATGATCTGCGCAGACTAACACTATATGATTTTTCTACCAAGCAGTTGCTGTACAAGCCTGAGTGATACATCAGAAGTATAAAATGCTTTTAAACAAAAGAGGAGGTATATGCTTTGTATACCTCCTCTTTGTTTGTTATAGCGCAAGTATTATATACCGGTATAGGTAAAAGGTGTAATGGCCTTCAACCGTTCTTTCAATGCAGGCTTCACGTTAAGTGTATCGATAAAATCGGCAATGCTTTGTTGTGTTACCTTCTCGTTTTTGCGCGTAAGAGCTTTTAATGTTTCGTATGGATTCGGATACCCTTCCTTACGAAGTATAGTCTGAATAGCCTCAGCTACCACAGCCCAGTTGCTGTCAAGATCACGGTTAATGGCTGACTGGTTCAGTTCAAGTTTACTGATACCTTTCAATAGCGATTGCATGGCTACATATGTATGTGCAAGTGGCACTCCTATATTTCTAAGCACCGTAGAATCGGTAAGGTCGCGTTGCAGGCGAGATATAGGCAGTTTTGCTGCCAGGTGTTCGAAGATCGCATTCGCGAATCCAAGATTACCTTCGGCATTTTCAAAATCGATCGGGTTAACCTTATGCGGCATGGCCGATGAACCAATCTCACCTTCCTTGATTTTCTGTTTAAAATACTCCATCGAAATATACTGCCATACATCACGGCTGAAATCGATCAGGATGGTGTTGATACGTTTCAGGTTGTCAAACAGGGCAGCCATGTTATCATAGTGCTCGATCTGTGTGGTAGGATAACTTCTTACAAGTCCTAAATGATGGCAGAACTCATCACCGAATTTATTCCAGTCTGTGCCCGGGTAGGCTACAGCATGCGCATTGAAATTACCGGTAGCGCCACCAAATTTACCGGCATGTGGTACAACACGAAGCTGGTTGAGTTGCTTTTCCAGGCGCGCGGCAAATACCATAATCTCTTTACCCAAACGCGTAGGCGAGGCAGGTTGCCCGTGCGTAAAAGCAAGCATCGGTATATCTTTCCACTCAATAGCAAGCACGTTTAATTTGCTCAGCAGCATTTCTGCGGTGATCAGGTATTCGCGCTCAATAAATTCTTTCAGCAACAGCGGTATAGCCGTGTTGTTAATGTCCTGCGATGTTAATCCGAAGTGAATGAACTCTTTGAAGTGATCCAGCTTCAGGCGTTCAAATTCTTTTTTGATAAAGTATTCAACCGCTTTTACATCGTGGTTGGTAGTTTTTTCAATAAGCTTGATCTCACCGGCATGGAATTCAGAGAAGTTTTTATAGATCTTTCGCAGGTCGTTGAGCATGTGTACCGGGAAATCTTCGAGTTCTCCGATGGTAGCAGACATTGCGATAAAATATTCGATCTCCACCTGCACGCGGTAACGCATCAATCCGAATTCAGAGAAATAAGGGGCCAGTGGCTTTACAGTTTCAAAATACCGGCCGTCAACGGGCGATATAGCAGTGAGTGGATTTAATTGCACGATGTCAGTGTTAAAGTTCAAAATTAATCGCTTATGGCTATACACCCAAATTCTGCCGGCAATGGGTTTAGTATCTGTGTTTTAAACAGTTCAGGTACATTTTTGTTGGTTTACAGGCGATTCAGCCTCCCGAAAGGCGTACGATGTGTACTTTGATACACGGTTTACCTTTTTACAGAGAAGAATCCTGGCTACTTTTGTGGTGAAGGAATTATATTTTAAGAATTATATTTTAATGTTGCCGTGGTCGTTTGGAAAGACCAGGGTTAAAATAACATAACTGATTACGATAATGGCGTTTAGTTTTTTTAAGAAATCATCCAAGCAGGAGCCGAAGAAGGAAGAGACCACACACAGCGGACCGCACTATTACGACCTCAAGGTTAAGACGATCATCAATGAAACGAAGGATACCATCACGATTGTATTCGAACAACCTTCAGGAAAGAATATAGGGTATAAGTCAGGACAGTTCTTAACGCTGATCGCCAACGTGCAAGGGAAAGAAGTGCGCAGATCATACTCGTTGTGCAGCTCACCTTTTGTTGACACTGACCTGGCCGTAACCGTAAAGCGTGTTGAGCAGGGACTGATGTCGAACTGGCTTGCGGATAATCTGAAAGAAGGGCAAACGGTGAAAGTGATGGAGCCGATGGGACAGTTCACCACGGAGTACGATGTAAAACGGAAACGTCACATCGTTATGTTCTCCGGTGGATCCGGTATAACACCGATGATCTCCATCATCAAAAGTATACTTTCGCAGGAGCCCGATAGCATTGTCTCATTGATCTATTGTAACCGCGATATAGACAGTATCATCTTCCGCGATGAACTTGACAAATGGCAGACTAAATATGAAGGTCGCCTGCATGTTATACATGTACTCGACAACGCTCCGATGAACTGGCAGGGTTACTCGGGTTTACTCAACCACGAGATGCTTGCAAAGTTATTCGAGCGCGTTCCGAACTGGGGCATCGATCATACAACCTACCTGATGTGCGGACCAGAAGGTATGATGAAGAATGTGGAGACATTACTCGAAGCACATAAAATTCCGAAAGAGAAAATCTTTAAGGAAAGTTTTGTGCAGGGTATACTCGATAAGAAAGAAGAGAAGCCTGCTACCGGTGAAATAAAGTCGCGCGAAGTAACCATTCGTTACGATGGCCAGGAGTTCAAGGTACAGGTAGAGCCCAGCAATACCATACTGCAAAGCGCACTCGATCAGGGCATCGATCTTCCATACTCTTGTCAGAGCGGTCTGTGTACAGCGTGCCGCGGCAAAGCATTAAGCGGACAAGTAAAACTCGATGAAGAAGAAGGCCTCTCGCAATCCGAGCGTGCCGAAGGATATGTACTCACCTGCGTAGGACATCCGTTGTCGGATGATGTAGTTATTGAAATTGGATAGAGAGAGAGCTTTGAGCTGTGAGCTTTGAGCTTCGAGAAAAAGCCGCCAGACTCTGTCTGATCGAACTATATTTAGAGGGCTGCTGGCTGCAAGTTACTGGCCGCTGGAAGTATATTTGAAAAGCTTCTGGCTACAGGCTACTAGCCGCTGGAAGTATATCTGTAGGTATAAATTTAGTGCTGGCAACGAGCTTTCAGGCTCGGTTGAGGATGGTATATATTGCATTAGTAGTGTATACGTTACCTTAGCTAAATCAAGCTTGTAGTCAGCAAGCTGAAGCCAGCAGCCGTTTGCTTTCTTTTCCTCGCAGCTCGCACCTCAAAGCCATTGTTGTCCGGGTAAATTTTAAAAGTGTATAAAAACCGTCCCTATTGCTTGAAAACGCAGATTTTTTTACTGGACAGTAAAGGAGGCTATGCTCCTTATCTTTCTTTTAAAATGAAGACGGCTGTCCGGTAAAATCTACTATATATCTATCGAATCGTCACTGGATATACTTTTTTCATAGGGAAAAAGCATATTCCATTCATTTGATGCGATGAACTGGTAGGATATATGATTCGGCTGTCCGGTAAAAATCCACTTTTAAAAATCTTTCCCCGGACACTAATACC
>DJFR01000202.1 GCA_002432545.1 Flammeovirgaceae bacterium UBA5867
TTGCCTACAACAATTGGGCTAAACGACATACGCATATATTTTGGGATATATACGTATGTCGTATATATTCCTTTATCACTACACGTTTCCAGGTGTTCGTTGCCCACTTGTTTGCGCTCAATATCCGTGATATCTCATGCATCTCAAAATTGAATGTTTAACATTTCAACCGAACTCTTGATGTCTTACAATTCGTGTTATACTTACGCGTAAAAGTTCAGTGGTCTTGGGAGACCTATGTCCAACAGAAGTCTGAATATACCGCAAGTCATGAATCAACGTTTTTATATTGTAACTACTTGATTAACGGTATATAACGATTTTAAAGAGTTCGACAATTTGTCCGTAAGGGCTACACAACATTTTTTGGTTCGAACGAATCCTGTTCCGTTAACTGCATCTTCTAAATTTCATAATTGCAAAGTCTTCAAATTTAACTATCGAGTCATATTCGAACCCGGTAAGCTGATATAACTATTTGAGTATATATCCAGTGATCATGTATACTAAACTTATCATTCACTACTCGCACTTATATATACGTTATGGTGATTTAGATCGTCAGTTGCCGCGATTGCCTGTGGTATTCAAAGAGTATTAGATAAACTGTGATGTGCATTGTCAAATAATTATCACCAACTCGTTTATATATTTTTTTCGTAATACTTCTTTCTGAACTCTAAGGGAGATATACCTGTCTGTTTCACAAAGAGACGTACAAAATAAGCAGGATCGTTATACCCCAGGTCATGACTGATTTCTTTAACACTTAAAGCTGTATGCGCGAGCAATCTTTGAGCTTCGAGAATGATTCTTTTTTTGATTAGCTCATTCGGTCCTTCATGTCCGAATTTTGTCAAGCGTCTGTGCAATGCTTTAGGAGAAACGGATAACTTGTCTGCATAACCGGCTACAGAATGTTCTGTTTTAAAATGCATGTCGACCAATCGGCTGAATTGTCTTATAAACTCAACATCAGATTGTACTTCGGGAGCATCCACAGCGTGTTCGGATTTCCACATCCTGGTCGCTTTGATGATCAGGTTTTTCAATAGGACACGCAGCATTTCTTCCACCGGATGCTCATCGTTTTTTATCTCCTGGACTATTTCTTTGATAATACTATTTACCTGTTCTGATTGTTCTTTCGATAAATGTACAACCGGTATCTCATAAACATTATTATATAGTATACCATCGCATGATACTTCGCGGTCGTGAACTTCAACACAGAAAAATTCACGATTATAGTAAATGAGGGCACCGTTAGTCACATTGTCTTCTGTAGATAGTTTATACCATTGGCTTATATTAACGAAGAATAATGCATCATTCTCCAACTTGTATGTATTGAAATCAATTGTAATCTGACTGTCTTTTCGTAGAAAGAGTATTTTAATATAAGGCTGATAGACAGCGTCATTGGCTTCTGTTGAGTCGGCTGAATCGAATGGAAAAATACCAAATTTCTTGTGGGCGAATTGCCGAAAAAGTTTCATGTTGTATATCTATAGTTTGAACTATTTAATTGATATAAATATACATATAGTTATTATTCATCGGGAAGCGGAATATACTATTGGTTTGCAAACAGGAATAATTGATCAATAAGGACTAAAAGTTGATGATCTTAAAGAAGTCGCGCTACTCATTTTTTTGCCAACGCGAAGTGAATTAGAAATCCTCATCCCCTATAAAAACTAAACTCCATACGTTCGTGCCCGGAGAAAAGTGCAATAAAAGGAGAAATCAGTGCATTGATGTCTAGGCCTCCCAAAAAGTAGTTTTGCATAAAAATTATTAATTGCACATGAAAAGTACAGCAACTAGAAGAATTGTTGCCATTGTTGGTTTGATTATTCCCTATATCAGCATGGCGCAGCCTAAGACGTATGGCAGAGAAGAATTTATTGAAGTAGAGAAGAATGTAAGGTTACATATAACCGATTTGGGTGAAGGCACACCAGTAGTTCTTATACATGGCTTGCCGATGAGCGATGCTATGTTCGAATATCAGTATCAATATCTGGCTGAAAAGGGATGTCGGGTTATTGGTATCACGTTAAGGGGATTTGGTAAATCCGATAAACCTTATGGCGCTTATAATTATGATGTATACGCACATGATATTAAGATAGTGCTTGATAAATTAAATATTCAGAATGCCACGTTGGGTGGTTTTTCAATGGGAGGAGCAATTGCCCTTCATTATGTCGCTAAATACAATAGTGCTCACATTGCAAAGCTCGCCTTATTTGGAGCAGCAGCACCTAGCTGGACAAGTAGGCCTGATTACCCTTACGGCTTAAAAAGCGAATCAGTAAACGATTTGATTGCCCTCAGCAAAACGAATCGTCCTCAACTGCTGGAGAATATTGGTAAAATATTCGGAGCAACCGAGACAGCTTTAGCTCCCGAACTTGGTGCATGGCTTTTTTCTATTAACATGGAAGCATCCTCATATGCAACAACCCAGAGTTTAATTGCTCTTAGAGATACTGATCTGCGTCCGGAGTTGAGTAAAATTACTATACCCACTATTATTTTTCATGGAGTGAAAGATAAAATATGTGATTTTCAGATGGCTGAGCAAATGCAAAAGGGGATTAAAAATTCCACGATTGTGCGATTCGAAAACAGTGGTCATGGTTTGTTTTTAGAAGAAAGAGAAAAATTTAACACCGAGCTGACCGACTTCATTAAGAAGTAAGTATATATATGCGCCATCCGGAAGTTCGGTTGGCGCACTTTTTTTGTTAGTTATTTTTTTAAGGTTAAGAGAAATTCATAGCAACTAAAATTTCTTTTCGATTTCCCGACACAACTTGTTGTCGATCATCTGATGATGTCATTCATGCTTCCAATTGAAAATTCTTCACACTGAAACGAAGTAAAAAAACACCGTGATAGAAGTCTGATAAGAATATATTTTAAACTAAACGTTAAGCAAAATGAAAAAATGTATATCAAATTTTAAATGGCAAAAATTTAGCCATCGCATTTCTATGTTTTCCGGCATTGCTGCAATAGCACTATGGCTGATAGTTGTAGGGTGCTCGAATCTCGAAAGCGATCTGATTGTTGAACCATCAGTGGAAAGCAGCGAGACAAATTCAAGCTCAACGGTTGAGATGAATGATCAGCTTAACAATAAATGTATATCTACCGGTCAGGAAATCACCGACAAACTCGCTGCGTATTCAGCGGCTTACGTTGCACAGGATGTTGAAAAGATATACTCTTTTATGTCGCCTGATTTCCGCCAGTCGACTCCGAAGTTTGACGGAGATCGTGACGAACAACGTGACTATATTACTTCATATTATGCCAGTGGGGGAACGTTGAGTTCTTTTACTCAAAAACCGTTGGAACGAAATGTATACAACAATGACGTGGTTTATGATATGGGAATCTATAATAATGTTGGCGCTGTGAATGGTACACAGTTTACAATTTACGAATACTATTTCATGCGTTGGGTAAAGGGACAAGATGGAACGTGGCTTCTCGATAAGGCAATGGTAGGCCCTCGAGGTAATACATCTGAAGTAAATGCTACCACTAACGAAGGGCCCGTACTCTGCTATAAAAATCCTGTTTCTCATGGGCATAATCATGTTCTTAATAAAGAAATTGAAAGCAGGCTTGAATCGTATAAGAACGCGCTGACTTCAGGAGATGCGGACAAGATTGCGGAGTTTTGCACAAATGACTTTCATTTTTTTGGTAATGGATTAAATGTAGACCGTGATGGGCTATATCAGTACTATAGCCAATTTTTTCAGACACATAGTATAGCGTTTTCGAATACAACGTTGTATGCCCGCTACGTACATGGTAATGTGGCTTATGACATTGGAGAATCTGAAAACATTATAATAACCAACGGTGTGCAGTCTGTAAGGAAAAATCACTTCGTGATACAATGGGAGAAGGGACAGGACAGGGTGTGGCGTATGAAATGGTTTATGAATTTAGATCGTTTGTAGTCTTTAATTTACATACCGCGAAGACTTACTATTTCACCAAAAGCTTGATTTTTAGTAAATCCTGAAGGAAAAGGTTCGAAATACCGACCCTCCAGTCTACTTTTCCTGGTTTTGAACCCTTTAAACTAAAGGGAATCGAACTAACTTGGGCACAAAAAGAAAGTCATGTAGATTACTGATAAAAGAAACAGAAATACCTGCTTGCTGTAGGTCTGGTCAATCGTTGCGATAATATATAGGTTGTTTTAAAACTGTGGAATACAAGTACAGGACAATGAGAATCACAAACCAATTGTTATTGACAGTAGCGTTTTTAAGTTGCTTAGCGCTTTCTTCTTGTAGCCACAAGAAATCTGACGCTATCGATAAAGAGAAGAATCCTTTTGGAATTACTTCAGATACTGAGACTCAGATATTGCAGCCGTGCCACTGGTCATTTACAGTTGAACAAAGTGTTAATGGTGAAGCTATACTGGTTAGTACAGCGAAGCTTGATTCCGGATGGCATTTATATTCTCAACACATCTCCGATAAGGGGCCTCAAACAAAATTTGTTTATGATAGTTTGTCTACCTATAAACTTTTAGGAGATACTGAAGAAAGTAAACCAGGCAAAGAGTATAATCCCTACCTGGAGATGGAAGTTCTGTATTTTGAAAGGGAGGCAATATTCAGGCAAAAAATTAAAGTACTGAGTAAGAAAGATTTTACAATTACTGGTACTATTGATTATATAGTTTGTCTTACCCAATGCGTCATTTCTGATGAAGAATTTTCTTTTACCGTGAAAGGAAATCCTTAAGGGATTAAGTTGGTCTGTTACGAGTTATTCTTTCTGATCATTTAGCTGAT
>DJFR01000162.1:0-3860 GCA_002432545.1 Flammeovirgaceae bacterium UBA5867
TTCGTGGCATAGCCAGCACAGCACTCAATTCCGGAAACAATTTCAAACCTTAAATACCATTATTTGAAACATTTCTAAAACCAAAAACAAAACAAATCCTCCAATGTCTATGTCTAAATGGCTTCTCAGTGGTGTGCTCAGCATGTGCTGTGTAACCACGCTCCTCGCCCAAACCCTATTATATGATAGCGGTTATTCACTTCGTAACAATCAACTCTCTCACTATTATAAGATGGTGAGTTGGGATGATAGTCAATTCAAGGAATTCAACTATCGCGCGGTAAATGGATCGAATGCTGTAACTGAATTCATGAACTGGCGTGCTATATTTCCTCCGGGATATCAGAAGAACGGGCCTGTTAAATATCCGATGATCGTTATGCTTCACGGAGCAGGCGAATCCGGAAGATCATGGCAAGGTCACTATACCTATGCTGTAAGTGATGTTCGCTTTGACAACAATGGTCATAACCTTCTTCATGGTGGACAAGAACACCGCGATGCTGTAAACAGAAATTCAGCTGACCCAAGATCATTTCCAGGTATCGTAATTTTTCCGCAGGTGCATCACAGCGGTGCATGGGAAAACGGATGGAACAGCGGAACTACAACACAGAATGAAAACATGGCCATTCGCGTAATCGAGCATATGGTCAGCAGCTATAATGCTGATATCAACCGCATTTATGTTCATGGTCTTTCCAACGGTGCAAAAGGAACCTGGGACATCGCTGCCAAACGTCCTGACCTTTTCGCTGCAATGGCACCAATGTCAGGTGTAGGTAGCAACCCGGATGCGATGACAACTGTATTGGTAACAACGCCACTCTGGCTCTTCCAGGGAGGTAACGATACCAACCCGAACCCTACATCTGCTCAGAATATAATCAACATGCTTATTTCAAAAGGTGGCGAACCACGCTATACTTTATATCCCAACACCGGCCACGGTACCTGGTATGCTGCCTATGCAGAACCGGATTTCTTCTCATGGTTACTCGCACAGGATAAAAGAAAGATATATATATTTGGTGACGAACCTGTATTTTGTCTCGGTGAAACAGTAAGACTTGGATTCTCTGCAGGCTTCCAGCAATACCAATGGACATTTAACGGTGCCGATATACCGGGTGCAACTACCCGTTATTATGAAGCCGGACAAGTTGGTACTTACACTGTAAAATTCAGAAGAAGCAATAACCAATGGTATGAATCGTTCGCGGTTAACGTAACATCAAAACCAGCTTCTACTTTCTCACCTTCTCTAACAAATACCGGTTCAAAAGTACTTCCTATCGATATCAGCTCGAACAACGTGGTTGACCTTGTAGCTCCTACAGGTTATAGTGAATACTATTGGTATAAAAACGGATCGCAGGTAGCTACGTCTACTTCCAACGTTCGTAATATATCTACCGGAGCAGGTGCTGCCGCTACAGCTGGTTCATATACTGTACGCGTAAAAGAACCTACAGGCTGCGCAAGTTTACAATCCAACGCAGTGGCCATGGTATATACTTCGCCTCACGTTGGCCCTACTCCTCCTACACAAGCTGTTCCTACAGTTTTATCTTCTACACAAACAAGTTTATCATGGACAGATTCTCCTACGGAAGAGTACTATGAGATCTGGAGAAACAGACGCGCTGCCAACGGCTACTCGTCTGAACCGTATAAAGTAGTAGGTATTGTAGGACAAAACACATTAGCTTATGTTGATGCCGGCCTGAGACCTAATGCACAATATTTCTATCGCGTAAGAGCGATCGGTAACAACGATGGTCGTTTCTCAAATGAGAGACTGATCACAACACAAGAAGACAACATAGCGCCATCAGCTCCTACCGATCTTGCTATCAGCAACTCAATCGGCACACAAGCTACACTTTCATGGACAGCTTCTACCGATAACGATCAGGTATCGAGCTACCAGATATTCCTGAATGGTGCACAAGTAGGTACATCAACTACAACTTCTTTTGCTTTGACAAGCTTAACACCAGGTGCTAACTATACCGCAGAAGTAAAAGCTGTGGATGCACGCAACAATGTAGGCGCAGCAGGCTCCATAGCATTCACTACACCTGAAAGCGGACTTTTGTATACCTATTGGGAATCTGAAAGCTCATTGTCAAGCTTAGCTACATTTGACTTTGGCGAAACTCCTTCAGAGACCGGTGTCGTAAACAACTTCGATATAAGCGTAAGAAATCAGAATGACTTGTTTGTATTCTCATTCGATGGCTATATCCAGATTGACCAGGTAGGTTCGTATACCTTCTATACATCTTCGGATGATGGTAGCCGTCTCTACATCAACGGTACGATGGTAGTTGACAACGATGGTCTTCACGGAACACAAGAACGTAATGGTAACTATAACTTTGCTACAACGGGGCGCCATGCAATAAAAGTAACCTTCTTTGAAAATGGAGGTGGCGAAGTACTTACTGTACAATATGACCCTGTGGGAAGTGCACCGAAGCAAACTATACCAAACGATAAATTATTCCTGGGCAATGGCGGCAGCGGTGCGCGTGTAGCCAGCGAGGGAAGCGTATCGGTATATCCAAATCCGGTGGCCAATACCCTCTCCGTTGACCTGACTGAGTTCTCTGCACAGACTATCACCATCTACGATCAGATCGGTAACCCGATTAAGAAAGTTCATGTAAACGGAGCGAAAGACATCCGGAACATCGAAGTTTCTGACCTGAAAGACGGTGCCTATATCCTGGGAGTTGACTCAAAAAGAATAAGATTTATTAAGAAAAATTGATTTTTTATCCCGTCTGTTTTAGAAAAACGCTGCCTTCAAACGGCAGCGTTTTTCATTTCACACGTTTGATATGCTTAAAAACCAAGCATATACCTATATACACGGAAACACGGATCTTTAAAAAAAATAAAAAGTTACTTTTTTATTACCTCAGTTATATATCGTTACTTTTGTAGGTCTATAACTGTTTAATGGCTTTATAATCTATGTCCTTACCTAAGTCCCTTGCTGTGGCAATGCTATATCTTATTGCATTCTCCACTCCTGTTTTTGCTCAGACGGTTGTCCACTATGATAGTGGATATACACTCCGAAACAATCAACTCGGTCACTATTACAAAATGGCAAGTTTTACAAACGAAGCAAGACTTCGCGAGTATACTTACTGGCAAAGTACCGGTTCGACTGTAAACGAGTTTCTAAACTTTCGGGTAGTTTTCCCGAACGGGTATAACAAGAAGGATACGCTTACAAAATATCCTTTGATCCTCATGTTACATGGTGCCGGTGAATCCGGTCGTTCATGGGCAGGTCGCTATGATTATACGCCTGACGATCTGCAGTACGATAACAACAGTACCAACACAGCACATGCGGGCCCTTCGCACGTAGCGGCTGTTTTAAAATCGGCTTCTGATCCGAAGTCATTCCCCGGTATAGTAATTATGCCGCAGGTGAGCCACAGCGGTAGCTGGCAGAACGGTTGGGAAGATGGTGCACTCGCAGACAACATGCGCATGACCATTGGCGTTGTAGAGCACTTCATTAAAAATTATAATGTAGACCAGGATCGCGTTATTGTACACGGACTTTCCAACGGTGCTAAAGGAAGCTGGGATGCTGCCGCTAAACGACCTGACCTCTTTGCGGCCATGTTGCCAATGTCGGGGGTGGGGAGCAACAACGAGGCGATGTCAGATATACTCGTAACCATGCCTATATGGTTATTCCAGGGAGGCACAGACACGAACCCAAGGCCACAGGCTGCACAGGATATAATCGACCTGTTGAAAAGTAAAGGTGCAGCTCCGATCTATACTTTATACTCTACATTAGGACACGGCACCTGGACAACTGCCTA
>DJFR01000162.1:3933-4613 GCA_002432545.1 Flammeovirgaceae bacterium UBA5867
AAATTCCAGAGACGCAATGGTAAATGGGCCGAGTCATACCCGGTTAATATAACACCGAAGTCTGCATCAACCTTCTCTCCTACACTTACCAATACAGGTACACGCATTCTTCCGATAGATTTCAACGGTGCTAAAAATGATACCTTGAAACTCACAGCGCAGGAAGGATTCTCAACATATTACTGGTATAAAGACGGCAATCCGTTTGATACTACTACAACAAGAACGAAGATCGCATACTTCCTGAACGCTTCAGGTACAGCAGGTACAGCGGCTGAGGCTGGTAACTACACTGTGAAAGTACGCGAGAGCTCAGGCTGTCTGAGTTTACTCTCCGCTCCCGTAACGGTAAGCTATATTAACCCGCACGTTATACCAACAGCGCCAACCGTAGCAACAAATGGAATTACAGCCGTATCTGAAACCGAAGCAAGAATAGCCTGGACCGATAACGCTTCGAACGAAGAATACTTTGAGATCTGGAGAAACCGTAACAACGCCAATGGCTATACCAGCGAACCGTATAAAATGGTTGCTATTGTCCCGGCCAATTCAACTTCCTATAATGACAAAGGCTTACGCCCGATGGCACGCTACTTCTACCGCGTGCGCGCAGTAGGTTCTGGCGATGGCAGATTTGCAACAGAAAGATCAATCACCTTACCAAACGATCTTATCAA
>DJFR01000155.1:0-638 GCA_002432545.1 Flammeovirgaceae bacterium UBA5867
AGAGAATTACCAGAACGTAGCCGTCTTAGAAATATACAAGGTTACGTATGAGGGTCTGCAAAAACCGGTTTATCTATACATCAATTTCTTTGATGAGGCCAAGCCCGTTTCCCCAAAGGGATTTCTACCGAAGCCTTTCTTGCCTTAATACAAAATCCTACACCTATACCGAAGGCATACCTATGCGAGATATCCCTGCGCTGATACTCCTTATTTTAATAGCACTGTTACTGCGGGTGCTTATGAGTGAACTTGTCTTTACGGACGAGGTATACTACGCTGCGTTAAGCGACAATCTTTCGTTTGACAGGATTGATGAACTTTTAAAGAACCGGAAAGAATTAGCATGGGTAAGTTACGCCATCACGCCTATGTTTTATATACTCAAGATATTTCTGGTAACGGTTTGCCTATATATAGGCATTTTTATGCTTGAGGAAAAGGTTTCATTTTCGGCCCTATTCAGCGTATGTATATATGCCGAGTTTGTTTTTCTGGCACCCATCGCCATAAGACTCTTCTGGTTCACGCAGGTTGATACCAGCTACGCACTCGCTGATGTAAGCGACTTCCCTCCTGCTTCTCTCTATAACGTTTTAGGCTCAACCGTTGATGAAGATTGGATTAAATACCCGCTA
>DJFR01000155.1:653-4702 GCA_002432545.1 Flammeovirgaceae bacterium UBA5867
GGTATTTCTGGCAAGTTCAATTTCAGTTTCACCGAGTCTGTTAAGCTTGTACTCGCATCGTATGGATTAGGGCTCATTCTTTGGATACTTACCATCGTATTTCTACTGATCAACTGATTGCCATGAACAGAAAACTAACATATGGAGTGTTTGCAACATTAATTATGCTAGTATCGGTGGCCGCGGTAGTCATTGTCTATAAGCGCATACAACATAACAAAGTTGTAAAACAGGAGAATGTATTTTTAAAGTCATTACCACTGTTAAACATTGACAGTACGAGACATATACTATCAGAAGATAAAATTGCTGTTGCTATAATCTATTTTAATTCCGCTTGTGAGCATTGTCAACTTGAGGCCGAAATGATCCGAAACGATCTTTCTTCGTTTAGCCATGTGGAGCTGATCTTTATCTCCACGGAAACACTTAAAGACATTCGGAACTTTGCCGTCAAATACCAACTCGATAACCTTTCGAACGTGCAGGTTTTAAAAATGAACGCTGACGATCTGTACAATTATTTCGGCAGTGTATCGACACCACACATCTATGTATATAACAATGAACGAAGACTGGTTAAGGAGTTTGAGGGCGAAACAAAAACTTCCGCCATTCTGAAATATCTATAGCGCTATCGAATGAAGAAAAAGGATGTTCAAAAATCAATCACATTACAAAAAGATCAACGTGATTGTGGCGTAGTTTGTCTGTTATCGGTAATCAGGTATCATGGTGGAAATATTTCGTTGGAGCGACTTCGTGAACTGAGTGGAACGTCATCAGAAGGAACAACACTGCTCGGGTTATATCAAGCTGCTCTGTCTGTCGGGTTTGATGCGGAAGGTTTATCTGCCGATAGTACGGCTAACCTGGCAGAGATTGATGAACCGGCCATTCTCCACGTTGTTAATACGAACAGGCATCCACATTATATAGTATTGTATGGATTTCAACACGGCAAGCTGGTTATTGGAGATCCTGCACAGGGACTTGTATACTATACCCATGAAGAATTGGAAAGTATCTGGCCTGATAAAGTATTGTTGAAGCTCACTCCCACTAACAGCTTCGTAAAAAGCAGTACCTATAAAAGGGAAAAGCAAAAATGGATGTATGAATCCATTCGAGGAGATGCCGGTAATCTTACAGTGTCGTTAACATTAGGGGTTGTCACAGCGTTGCTCGGGCTTTCCACAGCATTATACTCTAAAAAATTAATAGACGAGATTATACCAACCGCAGATAAAACCAAGCTTCTGCTTAGTCTTGCATTCATGATTTTACTGCTTGTGTGCCGCTCGGGATTATCTTACTTACGAGGTCTTTTTATACTTGAACAAGGAAAAGACTTCAACAACCGTATAGTTCATCAATTCTACAGCACCCTTTTGTCTCTGCCCAAAACATTCTTTGATACGCGTACTCTCGGGGATCTTACGGCTCGCATGAACGATGCCAGCAGAATACAAGCAACACTGGCGCTTTTATCAGGCAACTTTTTAATAGATATACTATACCTTGTCGCCTCGATTGTTTTTACCTTTTTATATTCGAGCGCTATCGGCTATTTAATACTTCTTTTCATTCCACTATATGCCTTACTTGCCTTGCGATATAGCAGACCGCTTGTGGCCTCACAGAAAGAAGTGATGAACAGTTACGCACACTCGGAAGCGCATTACATCGACACGATGCAAGGTATAGCCTCTATTAAAAGTACAGGGAAGCAGAAATTCTTTGAATCGCTTAATCAAAAAGTATACGAAAGATTACAGGAGAATATATTCAAGCTCGGCAAAGTAAACATTACCTTCTCAATAGTCGCGGAAATTATTGGTGCCCTTTTTATAGGCATTGTGTTTGGACTAACCGCCTTCATTGCGCTGGAGAAAAAACTAACAACCGGTGAGCTAGTCGCTATCATTGCATTAGCGGGAACAGTCGTGCCATCGCTAACCAGGTTAGTTACGGCCAACATTCAGATTCAGGAATCTAAAGTTGTAATTGATCGCATGTTTGAATTCATGCTGATAGAACCGGAGTTACTCCTGTCTCATCATGCTACGAAGCAATCTTTCGATTCTCTCGTTCTCAAAAATGTGTACTTCAGCTTCCCGGGTCGTGCACATCTTCTCCGCTCTATTTCACTTGAATTAAGGAAAGGGAAGATCACCGTTCTGCTCGGTGAAAGCGGAAGCGGAAAAAGCACACTCCTTCAAATCCTTCAAAAATTCTATCACCCAGATGAAGGAGATATACTCTTGAACGGATTGGACTGGAAGCAAGTAGATACAGCATCGTGGAGGCGAATGGTTGGCGTGGTTTCGCAAGACGTTAAAATCTTTAATGGTTCGCTGCTATACAACATTTGCCTGAGCGACACAGAGCAAGACCTACACGAAGCCATCAGCCTTTGTGAACGCATCGGCCTTACCGACTATTTTAAAAAGCTGCCACAAGCCTATTTAACAATCATTGGAGAAGACGGCATTAATTTATCCGGAGGTCAACGACAGCTTGTGGCTATTGCGCGAGCGTTGTTCAATAAACCGCAGTTGCTTTTACTTGATGAGGTAACATCATCTCTTGATCGGAATTCGGAAAACTTTGTCCTGAACCTGCTGAAAAGTATGCAACCTAAAATCAGTGTGTTTATGATAACGCACCGTATTCAAACAGCCCGCATTGCTGATAACCTATATATTCTTGATAAAGGAACTATAGCGATATCGGGAACACCTCAGGAACTACTTCGTTCTGATAATTTTTATAGTCGTGCGTGTCAAGAAATCAGGGAATTAGCATATTTGTGATTGGATATTTAAATTAAGTAGCTGTCTACGCTTTATATGCTAGAAAAACTGCTGAGAAAAAGAATTGGATTGATAATAGCTACTGTTGTTGTATGTGCGCTTGTCGTCCCATCGCAATTTCAGAAAGGTGGTGTAGACTCGGATATACTGTTTCTTATTCCCATCGTAAATCTAACTTTAGCTTATATCTATTTTTTACCGATGCAGAAACTCGTAGTCGTAGAAAGGACCATTCTTCCACCGTGCGTATGGTTTGTCAATTATTTTATCATGACAACAATTACAGGAAAGATACTTAACACGTTTGACTATGACTACGATATCAAAATCGTGTTCTCACAGCAACTAACCATTGCAGTAAATCTATTGTATTTTATACTCCTCACATTTCCTTTGATCGGGATGTTAAAATTATATTATACATTTCGGGGTGACTTCGTTAACAGATAGTTTGATGAAGCGAATACTATTGCTCTTTGAGGGAAAGTAAGCACTTTTACACTGTTAAGAAGTATATAAATCCAATTGCACAAAGTCCACAAAGAAGGCGCAAAGGACACGAAGGATCTAAGGTGCTTGATTAATATGGGACAACGGCTTCGCGAGGTTTGCCGGTCAGCTTGAAATATATGCGTTCATAAATCGTTATAGGTATAATGTTCTTAAATTAGGGGTATCAGGTTTCAGCCGTTTTGAACACAAACGCAGATGAAAAGATTAATCATCATCGGAATACTGGCGTCTATCACAACCTTGTCTTTCGCGCAGGAAAAAGCAAAGTTGGTGGAGTATTATATGCGGCATGATCAGATTGGTTCTCCGTTGACAAGATGGTACTGGCACTTGCGAAATATACCTACAACGGCTTGGGTGGAGACGTTGGAGTTGACTGACAACGGCAGGTTTGTTCACTATATGGCGTCATCGAGTCTGCCGAGTTGGGTATATGGAACGTGGCAAAAAGAGAACAACGTTATCAGGCTGCAGGCAGACTCTGTTTACAGCAGTTCAGTCAAGAAGGGCGCTATATATGAATTCGTTGTGGTGAAAAGAAAACTCTACAATCAACCGGATCAATTGAATAGTAAGCGGTGGGTGATGAAGAGAGTGCATTAAATCCCATTACACGGAGAACACAAAGCAGGCACAAAGTTTCACAAAGGTAAATACAAATTTCTCTGAGACCGTTGTATCTTCTTCGAGAACTTCGTGTCCCTGGATTTATATATACCC
>DJFR01000097.1:0-4622 GCA_002432545.1 Flammeovirgaceae bacterium UBA5867
GTCCATTGACTATAACAGTGGCGTGGTACATGGTATAGTAGGAGAGCTGCTGGGCATGCCTTCTGTTTCTCCGGTAATGAAACTTGATATCGAAGGCAGCAAGGCGAAACTTGCGCGCGAGATTGAAGGCGGTAAAGAATATGTAGAGGTAAGTCTGCCGTTCGTGGCAGGTTGCCAGGAACCTATAGCCGAATGGAAGATACCCAACATGCGCGGTATCATGTCGGCCCGTACAAAACCGTTAAAAGTAGTTGAGCCTAAAGCTGTTGACAGCGGAGTGAAACTACAGCAATTTGAATTGCCTCCTCCTAAAGGAGCTGTGAAAATGATTGCTGCTGATAATGTAGCAGAGCTTGTTTCATTATTGAAAAATGAAGCCAAGGTAATTTAATCATCCATCCAACAATTCATTCATTTTTAAAACACACACAGATGTCAATACTTGTATTTGTTGAAAGCGCAGAAGGACAAATAAAGAAAACGTCACTGGAAGCTGTAGCGTATGCNNCGTCTTAACGAAGGTGTTATTCAGGCCTATACTTCTGTATTGGTAAAAGCCATGCAGGATGAAAACGCAGATATACTTGTGCTGGCGAACTCATCGCTGGGTACACCGGTAGCAGCGCGCGTTGCTATCAAAGCCGGAGCGAGTCTTGCTACGAACGTTACCGATCTGCCGGAGACAACGTCAGGTTTTGTAGTAAAGCGCAGCATCTATACCGGTAAAGCGTTTGCTAAAGTAGAATTGAAAAATCAGAAGAAAGTTATAGCATTAAAGAAGAACGCTGCTGAAGCGAAGGAAGTTGGCAGCAATGTTTCGGTAACACCATATGCGGTTACACTTTCAGATGCAGACTTTGCTGTAAAAATACTCTCTTCCGAAAAAGCTACCGGTGAAGTATTGCTTCCCGAAGCAAACATAGTAGTGTCAGGTGGTCGCGGGATGAAAGGCGCAGAACACTGGGGCATACTGGAAGAGCTTGCTAAAACATTGCACGCTGCTACCGGATGTAGCAAACCCGTATCTGATATGGGTTGGAGACCGCACCATGAACACGTAGGTCAAACCGGTGTGAAAGTAGCTCCCCAACTTTATATTGCAGTGGGAATTTCAGGGGCCATTCAACACCTGGCGGGTGTAAACTCCTCGAAATATATCGTAGTCATTAACAAAGACGCGGATGCACCATTTTTTAAAGCTGCAGACTACGGTATCGTAGGTGATGCTTTTGATGTGGTTCCTAAACTTACCGAAGCTCTGAAGGCGGCAAAATAATTTTAGATTGACAATGCGCAGTCAGGTGATTTGTGTAAGTTGTATTACAAACGCAGAAGAGATTAAAGCAGCGTGAAAAAAATCAAACTCGAAATATTAGGTCTGTCATCCAGTCAATCAACCACCGGCTCCTTTGCGCTGGTGTTGGGAGAGACCGAAGGCAACAGAAGACTTCCAATTATTATTGGCATGTTTGAGGCACAGGCAATTGCTATTGAGATCGAAAAGATCATCCCCAACAGGCCCATGACACACGATCTGTTCAAGGCATTTGCCAATAATTTTCATTTTACGGTTGAAGAGATCATCATCTCCGATCTGAAAGAAGGTGTATTCTTTGGTAAGATTGTATGCTCGGATGGTTTGAAGAAAACCGAGATCGATGCAAGACCATCTGATGCTATCGCGATCGGTTTACGATTTGACTCTCCGATATTTACCTATGAAAATATACTGGCAGAAGCTGGCATCGTGTTAACCGATGAGGCCGAAGAAGAAAAGCCGGAGCCGAAAATTGAAAAAGCAAAAGTTAAGAAAGAAGCTGTTCGCAAAGACGACTTCAAGAACTATACAGTAGATCGCCTGAAGGAATTGCTGAAAGAAGCAATTGACAAGGAGGACTACGAGCGTGCCGCGAAGATTCGCGATGAGCTGGGAAAAAGAAACTAATCGATAAAGCGTAAGCCTTAACAGAAGCAGAAAGTGAGTTCAGATTCCTTTCTGCTTTTCGTTTTTATAAGAAGTATATACATGCTGGTACAACATCCATTCTGAAGCGTTGACTTTTCTCTTAAGCTTCCACCGTCAAGCTTTTAACGTCAGGCTTTCCTCCTTACACTTCTTTTGTTAACTTAGTGTATCCACCAAAGTTGTTGTTATGAAAACCCTCACCACCATTTTACTGTGTGGTATGTCTGTTTGGGCATACGCGCAAAAGGACATTCAGAAAAAAATACAAACACAATTTATTGAGGCCGAGAACGGTTCGGTAATCGAACTCCCGAAAGGCCGCTTTCAGTTCGATGCGAGTTTGTGGCTCGATGGTAAAAAGAACATCACCATTAAAGGAGCTGGTATGGATAAAACGATTCTCAACTTCAAAGGACAGTTGTCCGGAGCCGAAGGAATTAAAGTGACCAACGCTTCAGAGATAACGATACTCGATCTTACTGTACAGGATACAAAAGGTGACGGTGTTAAAACACAACTGGTAGAAGGTATCACATTTAAAAATGTAAAAGCCGAATGGACCAACGGAGGTGAAGCTGATAATGGTGGCTATGGTTTATACCCAGTTCAATGTACCAATGTACTGATCGATAACTGTGTTGCTGTAGGAGCCAGCGATGCCGGTATATATGTAGGTCAATCTAAGTATATCATTGTAAAAAACTCGAAGGCGTATCAAAATGTAGCAGGCATTGAAATAGAGAATTCACTCTATGCTGATGTATTCGAGAACGAAGCCTATAACAACACGGGTGGAATTTTAGTATTCGATTTACCGGACCTGATTCAGAAAGAAGGTGGCTATGTGCGTGTATTTAAAAACAATATACACGATAACAACCACATCAACTTTGCACCAAAGGGTAACACCGTAGGTAAAGTTCCGCAGGGCACCGGCTTAATGATTCTGGCTACGCGTAATGTAGAAGCTTTTGAAAACAAGATTGTAAACAATATATCAGCCGGTACCGCTATTGTGAGTTATTACATCACCGAGAATCCGATCAACGATAAAACCTACAAACCGTTCCCGTCCAATGTATATATACATGACAATTATTACGAGCGCCCCGATGTAAAAGCAACCAGCAAAGGCCGTCTCGGTAAAATGTATAAATTCAAATTACGCTTCGGTAAAAATGTACCGCATATACTATACGATGGCATTGAAGACCCAGCTATGAAAGACCGTAACATCTGCTTGAAGAATAATACCAACGCCACCTTTGCCAACATCGATGCGGGTAATAAGTTCAAGAACAAATCGCGCGATATGAAACCACACGACTGCGATCAGCAACCGATCAGTCCGGTGGTGCTAACCCGAAATTAATGCATCGCTATATGAGAGGATGGTTGGCAGGTGTAGCAGGGGTGATGCTGGTTCTGTCGTTCAGAACAGAGAATAACGTTGTGCGAAAGGAGAAACTTTCGGAGTACGGTTTTTACAAAGGCGCACTCGCCAACCTGGAGCCTGCTGAAGATGTAATTCCTTACGCGTTAAACACACCGCTGTTCAGTAACTATGCCGAGAAACTTCGGTTTGTAAAATTACCGGCAGGCACCAAAGCTATATATAATGATTCCGTTACGTTCGATTTCCCGGTAGGTACTGTCCTGATCAAAAACTTTTATTACCCGGTTGATTTTCGAAAACCGGAGAAGGGGAGGAAGATTATCGAAACACGATTACTCGTTCACCAGGAAAGCGGCTGGGACGCATGGCCCTACCGTTGGAACGATGAACAGACGGAAGCTGAATACGACCCTGCAGCTGAAGCAACCACGATACAGTATATTGATAAGTCAGGGAAGAAGATCATAACACCGTATCTCATTCCGAATAAAAATCAATGTAAAGGTTGTCATATACGCAACCAGAAAATGATGCCCATCGGTACATCGGCACGTCAGCTTAATCATGACTTCAGCTATACTTCCGGAGAAACAAATCAACTTATATACTGGCAGCAGCGTAATATACTGGAGCAACTACCACAACAGTCATCTATACCAAAGCTTGCCGTGTGGGACGATGCTTCTACCGGAGATATCAACCAACGCGCACGTGCTTACCTCGATGCCAACTGCGCACATTGTCACAGTCGCCCCGGTCCCGCCAACACCTCCGGACTATTTCTTGATATACATGAAAATGACAAAGCACACCTTGGTATACACAAAGCACCGATCGCAGCTGGAAGAGGAGCCGGCAATCTGCAATACGATATAGTACCAGGCGATCCACACAAATCCATTCTCCTCTTCCGCATGAAAACCAACGACCCTGCTATAGCCATGCCCGAGATAGGCAGAGAGCAAATACACAAGGAAGGCGTAGCGCTGATTGAAGACTGGATACGCTTGTTGAAATAGCTGCGAGTTTTGAGCTTTGAGTTGCGAGAAGGGAAGAGAATTGGCTGCAGGCTGCAAGCTTCTGGCTGCAGGATGATTGAGTGGAAAGTATACCGCTCTGTGCTATAGTAATATATACTATCAGATAAAGCGACTAGCAGCTGGAAGCTAGAGGCCAGAAGCTATTTACAATTAGCTTTGAGCTTTGAGTTGCGAGAAGGGAAGAGAATTGGTGCTGGCTGTGAAAAGGGCTGCAAGCTGC
>DJFR01000097.1:4636-19905 GCA_002432545.1 Flammeovirgaceae bacterium UBA5867
AGCAGCGAGAGGAAAGTTGCTGGCTGCTGGACGAGCAAGGTATATTTAGGATACTTAGTTCTATTTTTCGCTTCGGAAGCAGAAACATATACTTACGCAAATCAACCGGCACCTAGAAACCAGCAGCTGGCAGCTATCTTCTTACTTCATACTTCATATCGGTACTTTATAGCAGAAACATCTATCTGGTACAAATCAAACTAGCTGCTAGTAGCTAGAGGCTGGCTGCTATTTAAAAAGTATTATCTTTCGAATCCACAAGCGTGGTTAATATCAATGACCGACAACGACTTCAAAGTACTCGCTCATCTTTCGCAGTTTGTCTCTGATCACAAAAAGGAATTTGTAGAGAAGGTACTCAATAATCGGACACATCATGTTACGGTGGTGCTGGAAGATATTTTTCAATCACAGAACGCGAGTGCTGTAATTCGTACGTGCGAGTGTATGGGGCTGCAGGATATTCATATCATTGAAATGATCAGCAAGTATGAGATCAATCGCAGAGTATTGAAAGGTGCCAACAAGTGGATGAACCTGCATCGCTATCGCACGCGCGAAACGAATAATGTGGAATCGTGCTTTCAGCATCTGCATGAGCAAGGGTATAAAATACTGGTGGCTGATCCGGATGAAGACGGCAAATCCATTCACGATATAGATGTTACTGAAAGTAAGGTGGCGCTTCTTTTTGGTAACGAGTTACGCGGAGTATCATCCTATGCTTTGCAGCATGCCGATCAGAAAATACGCATCCCCATGTATGGGTTTACAGAAAGTCTGAACATCTCGGTGAGCGTGGCGATTTGTTTAAATGCATTGATTACCAAACTCCATGCATCGTCTGCGGATTTCGGATTGTCAGAAGAAGAAAAGGGAGCCATGCGCCTGGATTGGTATAGAAAAATTGTGAAGCGATCTGATTTGATCGAGCGCGAATTTCTGAGAACTATTCAGTAGTTTTGGTTCAATGTCTATTAAGATGCGCTGGCTGAAAAGGATCGTACTTGCGTTATGTATACTCCCGCTGCTGTTTTTAGTTATTTGTAATGTTTGGGTAGTACTAAGCACAAGAGATAAAGTTTATACAAACATCGAAGAGCTGCCGCCTCATCGCATAGCACTCGTGTTAGGCACCAGTAATAAATTAGCGGGCGGTAAAGCAAATCCTTTCTTTGAAAAACGAATCGAGACGGCTGCCAATCTTTTCAAGATGGGCAAGATCGATCACTTCATTTTAAGTGGCGACAACAGCACGATCTTTTACAACGAACCCATAGCAATGCGCAAAGCATTGGTTAAACTAGGAGTGCCGGATTCCGCGATCACACTGGATTATGCCGGCTTGCGTACACTCGATTCTGTGGTGCGCAGTCAGAAAATTTTCGGACAAGATGAAATTACCATTATCACGCAGCCGTTTCATAGTTACCGGGCACTGTTCATTAGTGAATACTATAATATGAACGCTGTAGCCATGGTGGCCGATGAGCCGGGCTTTGAGTATTCGATCAAAGTACGTTTACGCGAATACCTGGCGCGCACAAAGGCTGTACTGGATCTCTATGTATTGAAAACTGTACCACGGCACCTCGGCCAGAAAGAGCAGTTGAATAGCCGTTGATTCCGGCATGGTTTTCAAGGGGTTTAGTATAATTAAGTATTTTTGTATAAATCCGAACGTGTGCCTACTGAAAAGAAGCGATCATTTATTGGTTTAATCCGCTTATGCAGCATGCTGGTTTTTCTCGTGGCAGGCATTCCAGGCTTGGCACAGGAAACAATCGTGAAAGGAAAAATAACCGATGCATCTTCCGGTGATCCGATTCCTTTTGTAAATGTTATCTACCAGGGTACTACCATTGGTACTACTACCGACTTCAACGGAAATTATACTATAAAAACAACAACACCGGGCGATACACTGGTGGCTTCCTATATAGGTTATAAACCACGCAAGAAAGTTGTTGGTAAAGGCGGAACGCAACTTGTAAATTTTCAATTGGGTGAGGATGCTACGCAGTTACAGGAGATTGTGATCAATGCCGGAGAGAATCCTGCCTATGAAATTCTGCGCAACGTTGTACGGAACAAATCAAAAAATGATAAACGTAAACTTACAGCATACGAATACGACACGTATACCAAAGTAGAGATCGATGTCGATAATATTACCGATAAATTCCGCGAGCGCAAAATCATCAAGAAGATCACGCAGGTGTTAGACAGTGTGGAGCGTATGGCGGGTGAAGACGGTAAACCTATATTACCGTTGTTTATATCTGAGAGTGTTTCCAAATTTTACTACCGTGATAATCCGGAACTGCGTTATGAGAATATTCTCAAGTCCAAGATAAACGGTGTTGGTATAGAAGACGGAACACTGGTAACACAACTGGTTGGTTCATCTTTCCAGGAGTATAATTTTTACCAGAACTGGTTGAATATAGTTACCAAAGAATTTGTGTCACCCATTGCGGATGGCTGGCGGATATACTATGATTATGATCTGACGGACAGTGTATATATAGGCGATCATTACTGTTATCGCCTGGATTTCTCACCACGCAGTCCGCAGGATCTAGCCTTTACCGGAACGATTTGGATCACCAAAGAAGGATACGCTTTAAAGCAGATCGATGTAACCGTAAATAAACAAGCGAACCTGAACTTTGTTGAAAAGATAAAGATCCAGCAAGAGCTGGAGCCTACTGCCGAAGGCGCGTGGCTACCGGTAAAAAACCGAGTGCTGATTGATGTGGGTGAACTTACCAATACATCGGCAGGTATGCTGGCTAAATTTTATACATCTAATAAAAACTTTGTTGTGAACAAACCGCGCGAGCCGGTCTTCTATCAGCATCCCATTGTGATGGCCGAAGATGCGCGACTTCATGAAGANNGATACGCTTCAGAATATTCCGATCGTTAAAACCTATATAGACCTGGTAAAAGTTTTTATTAACGGATACTTCGATGCTGGGAAGGTATATATTGGCCCCTATATTGGTTTTGTAGCGGTAAACAACCTGGAAGGACCACGGCTGCAGGCGGGCTTTAAAACCAGTATGGATTTCAGTGACAAGTGGGTGTTGCGCGGACAACTCGGTTATGGCTTCCGCGATGAGCGTTTCAAGTATGCAGGCTCGGTGCAATATATAGCTTCGCGCGAACGATGGACAACCGTCAGCTTCCGGATGCGCAGTGATATAGGAAGGGTGGGGGTAGACGATGAGACATTGGCTGATAACTATATATTTCTGGCAGCACAGCGATGGGGTAATTATAAGCGAGGATATTATTTTGATGAGGCACGCTTCAACTTTCAGCGTGAGATATTCAGAGGTTTTACACAACGTTTCGCTGTAAAACGATTAACCTTCCGACCTGAGTTTAACTTCGGATATACCCAGCCCGAAGATGTAACAGGCGACACGCTGTCGAGCTTTGAGACATCGGAACTTATCATTGAGTCGCGCTTTGCCCGCGATGAAATGTTTATACAGGACGATAACGATCGTATCAGTCTCGGGGCACTCAAGTGGCCTATCATAACCCTTCGCTATACCCGCGGCTTTAAAGGAGTTATGAACAGTGATTTCGATTATACCAAGTGGAGGTTGTCGATATTCAAGCGCATCAAGTTTGGTCCGTTGGGTGTAGCGTATCTTAATACTACCGGAGAGTATACTTTGGGAGCAGCACCCTATCCGTTGTTAACACCACACCTCGGTAACCAGAGTCCGTTCTATACCATCATTACCTATAACCTGATGGACTACGGTGANNAGTGATCGGTACGCATCTCTCCAGTATCAACATCACTTTGAAGGGTTCCTGTTCAATCGTATACCACTCATGCGAAAGTTGAAGTGGCGCCTGGTAGGTTCAGCGAATATCATCTATGGCGGTATGAGTGAAAAGAATAAAAAACTTATCCCGCAGGAAACCAGTGACACACCCAAGTATCTTCCCGTACGCACCTTCGATCGTGACAAGCCCTATATCGAACTCGGCTATGGTGTTGAAAACATTTTCCGCTTCGTGCGCGTAGACTTCGTTCATCGCCTTTCATACCTGGACACATCCGTAAACCCGAACGTGAGAAAGTTCGGAGTATTCGTAAGCTTCCAGTTTGCTCTTTAGTCATTATCCGTTAACCGTTATTTGTTAATCGTGGGTAATCCAAACGGAAAGTTTGTGCAGCTCAGTTCTCTATGCAATTTTGGATTTTAAAACTTGGAAGGGATACATACCTGTTACGCTATACCAAACGAAACCATACTCTTCACGAATAACGATTAACTTATAACGGATAACGTATACTGAATAACAATCTTTTAACCATATTTGCACCTGAATTAATTTTGTATTTTAATTCTTGATTTCATGAATGTAAAAATTTCTCTTCCGGATGGAAGTGTGCGGGAGTACCCGCAGGGTGTTAAAGGTTCGGAGATAGCATCAAGCATCAGTGAAGGTTTAGCACGCGTTGCCCTGGCAATTGAAGTAAATGGTGAAGTAAGAGACCTGGCAAGACCAATTGACCAGGATGCATCGGTAAAGATTCTCACGTGGAATGACAAGGGAGGCAAATCTACCTTCTGGCACTCATCAGCTCACTTACTTGCAGAAGCATTGGAAGCACTCTATCCCGGAGTTAAGTTCGGTATAGGTCCTGCTATCGACAATGGTTTCTACTATGATGTTGATCTGGGAGATCGCCCGTTCGGAGAAGAAGACCTCGCGGCTATCGAAGCCAAGATGAAAGAGCTTGCTAAAAAGGAGAATATATACTCCC
Source organism: Flammeovirgaceae bacterium UBA5867 (assembly GCA_002432545.1). Classification (GTDB taxonomy): domain Bacteria; phylum Bacteroidota; class Bacteroidia; order Cytophagales; family Cyclobacteriaceae; genus Ohtaekwangia. The sequence goes on from DJFR01000097.1 coordinate 9,438, forward strand.
GCAGAGATGTGAGCAAAGCAGAGGCGATGGAGTTCTTCACGAAGAAAGGTGACGAATATAAGACAGAGCTGATTACCGATCTGAAAGACGGAAGTATAACTTTTTACGAGCAGGGTAATTTTACCGATCTCTGTAAAGGTCCGCATATACCCAATACCGGTTTTATCAAAGCCGTAAAGCTTCTCAACGTAGCCGGAGCATACTGGCGCGGTAACGAGAAGAACAAAATGCTGAAGCGCATTTATGGTATAACTTTTCCAAAGCAGAAAGAGTTGGAAGAGTATCTCCATGTACTTGAAGAAGCAAAGAAGCGCGATCATCGTAAACTTGGAAAAGAGTTGGAGCTGTTTGCTTTCTCTGAGAAGGTAGGAATGGGCTTGCCGCTGTGGCTTCCAAAAGGAACGATTCTTCGCGAACGCCTCGAGCAATTCCTGCGTAAAGCGCAAGTGAGAGCAGGGTATGATCCGGTTGTTACACCGCATATAGGTAGCAAGTCACTCTATGTTACATCAGGTCACTATGAGAAGTATGGTAAAGATTCTTTCCAGCCTATACATACTCCTGATGAGGGCGAAGAGTTTCTGTTGAAACCGATGAACTGTCCGCACCACTGCGAGATATATAAAACGAAGCCGCGTTCCTATCGCGACCTTCCTGTACGCCTGGCAGAATTCGGAACAGTGTATCGTTATGAGCAGAGCGGTGAGCTTCATGGTTTAACACGCGTTCGCGGATTTACCCAGGATGATGCGCACATATTCTGTCGTCCTGATCAGGTGAAGGAAGAGTTTATAAAAGTTATAGACCTCGTGTTGTTGGTTTTCAGATCACTTGGTTTTGAAAATTATACGGCACAGGTATCGTTGCGTGATCCGGAGAATAAAGTAAAATATATAGGTGAAGATCACTTGTGGGAGAGAGCCGAGCGCGAAATACAGGAGGCAGCTGACGAACGTGGTTTGCAAACTGTAGCCGTACAAGGTGAAGCTGCATTCTACGGACCAAAGCTTGACTTCATGGTGAAAGATGCATTGGGTCGTAGCTGGCAGTTGGGTACCATCCAGGTAGACTATCAACTTCCGCAGCGCTTCGAACTTGAATATGTAGGCTCTGACAACCAGAAGCATCGCCCGGTAATGATTCACCGTGCTCCGTTCGGATCACTGGAAAGATTCGTGGCTGTTCTCATCGAACACTGCGCAGGTAATTTTCCGTTGTGGCTGGCACCTGATCAGATCGCTGTTCTTCCGATATCAGAACGTTTCAATGATTACGCGAAGCTGGTTTATGATAAACTGAAGGAACAGGATATTCGTGGTATACTGGACGATCGGGATGAAAAGATCGGTCGTAAGATCCGCGATGCCGAGACTAAAAAGATCCCGTACATGCTTATTGTCGGTGAAAAAGAAGTAGCCGAAGAGAAGGTAGCCGTACGTAAACACGGTCAGGGCGACCAGGGAAGTGTATTATTGGAAGAATTTATTGGTAAATTCAGAACAGAATGCGCTGCTCCAAACTGATCCTTTTATAAGGTACTTGTATTTTTGATGTAAATAACGATATTTGCACCCTGTTTTTTGGACTTAAACATTTAGAATTATCAATAGCAGTAATACCAACAGACCCAGTTTCGGCAGGCCTCCACGCAGAGGACCTCAGAAGCCTGAAGAACCGTATCGAATCAACGAAAGAATAACGGCACAACGGGTTCGGGTAGTAGGCGAGAACATCAAGGTTGATGTATATCCTATTCAGCAAGCCATTAAACTGGCGCAGGAGCAGGGATTGGATTTAGTTGAAATATCACCTAATGCTGATCCTCCAGTATGTAAGGTTGTTGACTACTCGAAATTTAAGTACGAACAGAAGAAGAAGCAGAAAGAGATAAAGGCGAAGACCGTAAAAGTGGTGATCAAAGAGATCCGCTTCGGTCCGAATACCGATGATCATGATTTTAACTTCAAGTTAAAACATGCTGTCACGTTTCTTCAGGAAGGCGCCAAAGTAAAGGCTACTGTATTTTTTGCAGGCCGGTCAATTGTGTATAAAGAACGCGGAGAGATACTCTTGCTTAAGTTTGCACAGTTGCTGGAAGAACACGGCAAAGTAGAACAGATGCCTAAGCTTGAAGGTAAACGCATGAGTATCATGCTAATGCCAAAGGCCAAGAAGTAAGTCTTGAAAGTTTAATTTTTATACAATGCCTAAATTAAAAACAAAATCAGGAGCCAAGAAGCGCTTTAAAGTGACTGGCACTGGTAAGATTAAGCATAAGCGTGCTTTCAAAAACCATATCCTGACTAAGAAGGAGACCAAGCAAAAGCGCAGGCTGAGCAACAAGTCTCTGGTGAAAAAGTCAGACATGGCGAATGTAAAAGCAATGCTTGTTCTTTAATCTCAGGTTCAAATGTTTAACCCGGATGCTGGCCTCAAGTTTCACATAAGCAGTGGACGCCATCAGCCAAAAAATGTAAAGTAAAATGCCAAGATCAGTCAACAATGTAGCCTCAAGAGCAAGACGTAAACGCATCTTGAAGCTGGCCAAAGGTTTCTTCGGTCGTAAAAAGAATGTTTGGACGGTAGCAAAAAATGCCGTTGAAAAAGGTTTAGGATACGCTTACCGCGATCGTAAACAAAAGAAAAGAGAGTTCCGCAGTGTGTGGATCGCTCGTATCAATGCCGGTGCTCGTATTCACGGATTATCATATTCTGAATTGATGGGTAAACTTAAAAAATCAGGTATTGATTTGAATCGTAAAGTATTAGCTGACTTAGCGATGAATCATCCTTCTGCATTTGAAGCTATCGTGAAGAAGGTGAAGTAATTGCTAGCTAAATAAATATTTAAGGGGGACTGATAGTCCCCTTTTTTGTTTTATTAAAATTAGCCTATATTCGGGGGAGCTGATTTTTTAGACTATAGACCGGTTTTTTTTTAGATAAGTTAACAGAGTGCCTACATTCAGCATCAAATTCCTAACTTTCAAGTCCTGTCAGGGTACCTATGCATAATCAACCCTACCATAAGCAGAGGCTTGAAAAAGGCTCATCAGAGATACCGAATATTCAGGTTGAGGTAGAAAATCCTTTTCCTGGTCTTCGCCCGTTTTCAATTGATGACAGCCATCTCTTTTTTGGTCGCGAAGGACAAATCGATGAGATACTTTCTAAGCTGGCCCGAAACAGATTTGTTACGGTAATGGGTTATTCAGGAAGTGGTAAATCTTCCCTGATGGCATGTGGGCTTGTGCCGGTTTTATACGGAGGCTTTGTTACGGAATCAGGTACAGACTGGGATGCTATAACAGCACGACCGGGCGCTTCACCCATCCATGGTCTGGTAGAGTCTATACTCGAGCACATGGTGAAGCATCAACATATACCGGCAGCAGAAGCACCGGTTCACCGTCCTATAATCAACTCTATACTTCGCAGTGGTCCGCAGGGATTACTGGAGGTGTCAAAGTATATCCAGCGAAATTCATCCGAGAATATATTCTTTCTCATCGATCAGTTCGAAGAGATATTCCGCTACCGCGATCATGCCGATAGCGAAACACAAAACGATGCACAGCTATATGTAAGTCTCTTCATGACAGCCGTGCAGCAACGCGAAGTGCCTATATATGTAGCACTTGCCATGCGTTCGGATTTTATAGGGGAGTGTTCTGTTTTTCCGGGGCTAACCAAACTTATCAACAGCAGTAACTATCTCATTCCGCAGATGATGCGCGAACAGAAGAAGGCTGCCATTGAAGGACCTATAGCGGTTGCCGGAGGAAAGATATCGCAGCGCCTGGTAAAGCGTTTGCTTAGCGATATGGGTGCAGACCAGGATCAGCTCCCGATTCTGCAACACGCCCTGATGCGTACGTGGGATTACTGGTTGAAAAATCATGAAGCCGGTGAGCCGGTGGACATTCGCCACTATACGGCTATTGGTAAAATATCAGAAGCACTCTCGCAGCACGCGAACGAAGCATTCGATGAACTCTCGTTGCGCAGTAAAGCTATAGCAGAAGTGCTCTTCAAAAGTATAACTGAAAAAAATCAGGAGAACCGCGGCATGCGCAGGCCTTGTCAGTTGGCGTTGATCGCACAATTGGCAGAAGCAAGCGAAGAAGAAGTTATCGAAGTTGTAGAACAGTTTCGTAAACCGGGCCGATCCTTCCTGATGCCGGCCGCACATATACCGCTGAACGGAGATTCCATCATCGAGCTTTCGCACGAAAGTCTCATTCGTATCTGGAACCGACTCGAAGTGTGGGTCGAAGATGAATTTGAATCGGCCACGATGTATAAACGCTTGTCGGATGCAGCCGCGATGTATCAGATCGGCAAAACAGGTTTGTGGAGAACACCCGATCTTCAACTTGCATTAAACTGGCAGAAGAAGCAGAAGCCTACACGCGAATGGGCACAGCGTTATGACGAAGCATTTGAACGCGCGATCGTTTTCCTCGACACCAGTCGTATTACCTATGAAGCGGAATTAAAAAATCAGGAGATGATGCAGAAACGTGTTCTTCGCAGAACGCGCGCTACAGCCATCATCCTGGGTATAGCATTTCTTATTGCTATACTTTTCTTCGTATATGCATACCTGCAAAAACTGCAGGCCGATGCCGATCGCGAGTATGCTGATATTCAAAAGAACGAAGCTCAGGTGCAACGTGAAGAGGCGCTGAAGCAAAAGAAAGAAGCCGAGAAGCAACGTACGGATGCGATTGCTGCACGTGACCTTGCCGATGTATATAACAAAGAACTTCAGTCTACCATTACACAGCTTGAGACAGCAAAAGGTGATGTGGAACGCGCACTGGTAAAAGCAAGAAGCGAAGAGCAACGCGCTATATTGGCCAACGAAGAAGCACAGCGAAATCTTGACTTTGCCAATCTGAAAAAAGACGAAGCAGACTTGAACTGGTTGTTCGCCAAGAACCAACTGATGTTGCGTGTAGCCCAGGTGTTGGCTACCAAATCAGTACAGGAAGATGACGATAAAGACCTGGCCGCATTACAGGCTATGCAGGGACATATTTTTCACAGGAGATATAGCGGCAAGAAATACGATCCCTATATATATCGCGGGTTATACAGTGCGCTTACGAAAATTATAGGTTCGAGTTACAATGCCATGAAGGTTCACGGACCACCACGCGTGCACATGCGTTCGTTGGTGATCTCTGAAAAGAACAATAGCTTCTATGTATCCGGAGCGGATGGTCGTATATACCGGGGAGATTACGATAAGCTTACCAATTCAGCCACAGGTTTCTCAACACCCTATCCAAGTAAAGTTATAGCGTTGAGTAAAGACGAAGACTTCCTCGTGAACGGAAGCGACTCTTCCTTTGTGCAGATATATAGTATTTCGCAGAGTAAAGCGAAGCCTAAAGTGATTAAAGGTTTTAAAGGAGCGACCAACGATATTGAATTTCTGCCTGATAACTCCGGCTTTATTATAGCAAGCGCTGATAAGACGTTGTCGTTTGTGAATCATGTTACAGGCGATGTGAAGACGTTGGTAACACTTCCGTTCGAATTGAAGTCGATCAGTATACATCCCGGTGGTAAATCATTGATAGGCGGTACGTGGTCAGGGCTTCTGATACAGGTAAATCTCACGAACAACTCCTATACTACACTGGCAACCGAGAGCTCCAGCCGGATACTGTCTGTGAAGTATAGTCCCAGCGGGAATTTGCTGGCATATGGTGTGGATGTTTTGTCGAACAAGCGCGGCATTGTGAAGCTCTATGATTTCACTACGCAGGAGACACGTCAGTTCTCCGGACATCGTGCCGGTGTATACGATGTAGAGTTCAGTCCGGATGAAAAGTTACTGGCCAGTGCCGGTCTTGATAAACGACTGCAGCTATATGTATTGGACAACCCGGAAGATCTTCCGGTAGAGATGGAGAACAACAATGGTTTTGTTTGGGATATAGCGTTTGCCAAGGGATCAAATCTGCTAATTGCAGCATGTAGTGAATCCGAGATACGGGTGTGGCCAACTGACCCGGCTTTGCTGGCAGATCAGATCTGTCCGAATATATCCCGGAAGAATATGACACAAGATGAATGGATGAAATATGTCGGAAACGATGTTGAATATGAAAACACTTGTACAGGTTATTGATTGTTAACAGCGAATGATAAGACCTCTACCTAAACTCTTACTCAGTTGTGCTTTGTTCTGGAGTGCATGTTTTTCAGCACGGGCTCAGAATGAATGCGAGCTTGTGTTGAATCGCGCGATCGAAGAATTCAATGCCGGTCACCACTATGGTATACCGGCCATGCTGAGTGAATGCCTGGAGAAAAATCAGAACAGAGAGTGGCGCCAGCGGGCGTATTTACTTTTGTCTGAAACATACTTGTTGCTGGAAGATCCGTTTGGTTCTGAAAAAAGTTACCTCGAAGTATTAAGAGCCAATCCGGAATACCTGACGGATGAGAAACGCGATCCTATTGACCTGGTATATCTTAGCTCTAAATTTACGTCAACCCCTATATTTTCACTTTCCGTAAAGATCGGTCCTAATATTTCGATCATACGAAAACTTGCGGATCGCGGTACCTATGCAGACGATGTACGCAAGCGCTATATATTGAAGCCTGGCTTTCAGGCTGGTGTAGGACTAGACTGGCACTATAACGATAACCTCAGTGCCATGTTGGAAGGTAATTTTGTTTTCTCATCTTACAAGCAACGCATTAACGGACAATTCGGTCGTGATGAATCTTCCTTTCACGACAGACAAACCTGGGTACGCCTGCCGCTGTCGGTAAAATATAGCGCAGCCAAAGGAAAATACAGACCGTACGGTTATGCTGGTTTTTCATTCGACTTGTTGCTGGGTGATCGTGCTACAATCCAGTATAAAGATCAAAACTTTAATCCGGAGACCCAGCGCGTGGAAAGTATAGATCGCGAAAGCCCGACACTGAAGTATAAATCAAAACGAAACGCTGTAAACTACTCGCTGTTTGTTGGGGGTGGTGTAAAGTATAAGATCAAGCTCGACTATATTTTTGCTGATCTTCGTTACTCGTTCGGTATGACCAACATTGTGGATGCGGACAACAGTATATTTGATTACAACAAAGGAGAAAATCCCACGTCCGAAAGCTTTCAGGATAGCGGAGATGGTTCTTTCCGTTGGGCCCACATAGATGATCTTTTCAGAATGGACAATTTGTTTATCTCAGTAGGATATATACGCCCGCTATATAAACCCCGGAAGTTAAAAAATGCCCGTTCCAAAGCTGTATTGCGATCTATTAAAAGACAAGGCGATGAGGTTAAGATTGATTAGCATACTAGGTTTGTTCTTCGCTTTTCTTTCCTGCGATACCAAGAAGGATTTTGAAGAAGATAACAAAGATTACTTCATCAAGTATTATGGTGAAGATGGTGATCAGCGTGCGATTGATATGGTGTTAAATGCTGATGGCACCATTATGATACTGGCCAACACAACAGTGCCCGGTAGTTCACAACGTATACTCATGATCAAAACTGATTCAGAAGGAAATATACTCTGGCAAAAGAAATTCGGTAGTGAGCAGGATCTGTTGGGACGGGAGATCGTTTCAGAGAATGCCCAGGATCTGGAGCCCACGGCCGATGGTAATTTTTTGATACTCTCCAATATGTATCGCGGTGTTGATGTAACAACCAACGAAGATCAGTATGATTTCAAGGTTATAAAAATTAATGCAGAAGGTGATTCGATCGGGGGGATGGAATTTGGTAACAACGAACAGAAGTGGAGTACGCAATTTATAAAGTCGATCACGGCATTGTCCAATGGCGGATTTATAGTTACCGGTAATTCTACAGATGAGTCGATAGCAGTCGATCCGGAGCTAACGCCTCCCGACCAGGAAGATATATTTTCCATTGCCTTTAACAGTGATTTTAAAACCGTTGCCTGGACAACACTGGAACTGGGAACACCTGTGGGTGCTACTGGTGAACATTTTGGTTCCGGTATAAAAGTGTTTGAAGCATCTCCGAATGTATACTATGTATTTTCGTATTCCGATCGCCAGCTGAAAGGTGAAACGGACTTTGAAGCCAATTTTGAAGTAAGTAATTTCTCAGGCAATGGTATACCACTCGGGTTATCTGACAATGCCGGAAAGGAAACGAGCTGGGAAATATTATCCTTTGTTTGCAAAGTGCCGCCACTGTTAGGAGGAGGATATTATGAGTTTGGGACATCGGTGCCTACCGCTACCGTGACCAGCAGTGTAGGCCAGCTATATTTCTGCAAGCGAAACGACAACCTGTCCAAGCAAAGTGAAGGGACCGTAAGTGACATTTCGGGTCAGTTCACGGCAGTAAGTGTTGTGCCTTCTGTTTTTTCAGAAGGATTTCTGTTGCTCGCCAACGAGAAGACTACCGCGGGAACAACCATACGATTGATAAAAACGAATCTGAATAGTGAAGCACAGTGGTCGGTGAATATGGGGTCATTCGATCAGAATAGTGTAGGGGCGAGTGTTTCAGAGTTACCCGATGGACGCATCCTGGTGCTGGGAACCATCGATCTTGAAACTCAGACCAAGATCGGCCTGATGAAGGTAAATTCCCAAGGGGAATTTTTGAACTAAGTATTTACCGAAGCGTACTGTGAGGTTACATTTTCAACCGGAAGTCAATATACTAACCAACTGCCTCTCTGCCATGGCGTTAAGAAAGACAATTTGTAATATCATCTGGACGCTGTTAGTAGCGGTAGCCCTACCGTTGGGCCACGCCTTTGGCCAATGCAGTATAACGAATCTTGACCCTGCATACTGTGCCGATGATGCTTCTATAACACTCACTGGAGGTACTAACTATTATGGACCTGGCATAAGTGGATCAACTTTCTCTCCGGCAATGGCAGGTACCGGCACTCACAAGATCTATACAACCAACGGAGCGACTTCTTCCTATACTGTAAATACCACCGGTACATTTAGTCCCATAACCCTTACCAGTCCTACATCACTAACCATTGGAGTGAGTATATCAGTGCCGATTGGTATAGGATTCAACTTTGATTTTTACGGAAATACATTCTCATCAGTTCGCGTGTTTGACAACGGGTTTATCCGTTTCTCCGGAACGAATGCTACGCCGGTTCCACAGACTATACCGAACACAGTGCCTCCCAATGATATAGTGGCTATTGCCTGGAGCGATCTGGATGCTTCAACCGGAACGATACGATACCAGACCATGGGTACCGCTCCGTTGCGTGTACTGGTGATAGAGTATAACAATGTACAGTTTACGAACAACACAGCCGATTACGTTACGTCTCAGATTCATTTGCATGAGACAACAAACATCATCGAAATACACTCGACCCATATAGGTTCCGATGGTACAGCCCAGACAATGGGTATCGAGAATGCGGCAGGAACGGCTGCAGCTACAATCGCTTCACGCAATAACCAGATCTTCACGGCAGATAATGATTACGTTGGATTCTTTCCTTCCTGTACATCATTTCAATCTGTAATCGTTAATCCCACTCCGAATACATCGCTGGCAGTTTCTCCGGCAACAACATCGATTTGTTCCGGAGCAACAGTAGGGGTAACCGTTGCCAACTCGGAAGCAGGAGTAAACTATCAACTGCGCAACAGCGTTGACAATACAATATTAAGCAGTTCACTTGCTGGCACAGGAGGAAACCTTGTCCTCACCAGCAGCGCCATAACATCCAGTCTTTCTATTAAGGTAACGGCAACCAATGCTACCACCGGGTGTGATGCAGACCTGACTAACATGGTAAATGTTACTGTGAATACTCCTCCGGCTATAACCGTACCACCCGCAACGCAGGCGGTATGCGCAGGCTCGGCAGTAACGTTTAGCGTTACGGCTACAGGCACCGGTTTAAGTTATCAGTGGCGTAAAGATGGAAGCAATATAGCTGGCGCCAACAGCAGCAGCTATACGATAGCAACTACAGCAGCAGGCGATGCCGGAAGTTATGATGTAATTGTAAGCGGAACCTGTACACCACCCGTTACAAGTTCAGCGGCTACCTTAACGATTAATGCTTTACCTGCGATCACAGCGCAACCTGTAGCAAGTCAATCAATCTGCGAAGGTAGTGCCGCTAACTTTAGTGTAACCGCTACCGGCACAGGTTTAACGTATCAATGGAAGAAAAATGGAATAGATATAGGAGGAGCGAATGCCAGTAGTTATAGCATTCCGGCAACGACCACGTCAAGTGCAGGTACATATACTGTAGTGGTGAGTGGTACATGCTCTCCGTCCGTTACCAGTTCAGCATCAGATCTTATTATTCAGGAGCGACCTGAGATTGTTACTGGCCCGGCAACACAAACGGTTTGTACTGGTCAAAGTGTAACGTTCAGCGTAAATGCAGGAGCAACAACCGGAGTGACGTACCAATGGCGCAAAGGCGGAAGTAATATAGCAGGCGCC
>DJFR01000125.1:0-790 GCA_002432545.1 Flammeovirgaceae bacterium UBA5867
CTGGCTGAAAGTACCGGTGTTTTTGAAGCAATCGATCTGACGCGTTCTTTATATGCGCAGGAACCACGAATCAGGTTAACCCTCATCGGGTATAGTTCTCAACCCGATACACTTAACAGAATCAAACGTATAATAGAACAACACGACTACATTTCACTGATCGGTGGCGATGCACTGGTTCCACATCCAGACATCATCAATGAAATTCTTCAAAGCGATTTCGGTATCATTTCATATCCTCCCAATAAATCAACCGAAAACTGCATGCCTACAAAGCTGTATGAATATATAGGATGCAAACTGCCAATACTGCTTGTAAACCATGCGCTGTGGGTTGAACGCTGCGAAGCTTACACAGCCTGTATACCAATCGATTTTAAAAATCCGGATATAGCGTCTATACTTCATGAAATGCAGACTAAACAATTTTACACGGCAATCCCTCATGGTGTGTTTTGGGAAGATGAAGCAGGCAAGCTGATCAACCTGATTGACTATATATTGACGTTAGAAAAAAACTAGATCTTCGAATGTATTATTATTTTCAATACCTGCGAACGTACCTTATCATTAAACGAAAGCAGTTGCTGAACGCCATCAGCCTTTCAAAATCAAAAAACTATACTCCCTTTGTTATACTCAGCGAACCGCGCTCGGGTTCCACCATGCTGCATACGTATCTGAATTCGCATACACAGATCAGATCATACGGAGAAGTACTTCGTGAAAATATAGAAGCGAACCCGATAGAAGCAGAAACCGCCCCCTGTATCGCTACGCTCGCATTCAA
>DJFR01000125.1:808-25018 GCA_002432545.1 Flammeovirgaceae bacterium UBA5867
AACCGAAACGATGTCAGAATTATTTTCCTGATCCGAAGAGATCTATTAAAAGTATATGTATCCCTGAAGATCGCGCAAAAAACAAATGTATGGAGCAGTGTTAAATCAGCAACCCGGGAACCGCGGCCGCAAATCACAGTTGACCGCAATGACTATATAAAGTTCCGCGAAGAACATTTGAGACACAGGAGGTTATTTATAACGTTGCTAAAAGACCATCCATTGCTGGAAGTTGCCTATGAAGATCTTGTTCAGAATCCTCAGACTATATTAAAATCTGTACAACAGTTTCTGAGTGTTAAACCCAAAGCATTATTTACGTTGCTGAAACAACAAAACCCGGGTTCTGTTGAATCGCTCATTACCAACTACGATGAAGTAAAAGATATAGTATAGGTATAGATCAAAGTATCTATTGCTACAGGTATGGTTAGGAAAGCAGATCGCCCTGTTACAGGCGACCTGACTCTATACATATCAATTACTTATCGAGTTGGAATTTTATAGGCACCGTCATGCGCACAGACACAGGATTATGATTCTGCATACCAGGCGACCAGTTCGGTAACAATGAGACAACGCGTTCTGCTTCCTTATCGCAATCAGGGCTTATACCTCTGATCGTTTTTACATCCACAACTTTTCCCTCACGGTTTACCACAAATGATACATATACCGTTCCCTCCACACCAATTCGTCTTGACGCTGCCGGATAGTGTATTTTTTTCCTGATGAATTTATACATCTCTTCCAATCCACCCTCAAAGGCAGGCATTACTTCAGCTATATCTACAACTTGAGGCGGTGCTACAACTACAGGCACATCCACGGGTACTGTTCCCGGGCCGTCACCAACTATACCATCTCCTACAACACCATCGGTTGGCAAATCCGAATCTCCAAATTGCATCTCATCATTTGGCACTAATTCAGTTTCCTGTACTTCAGTTGTTACTACCTGAGGTGTCAATGCAGTGTTTTGTACCTGTGCTTGTGCCGCAGCAGGTGGTGGCGTGACAGGAGGCTCCAGTACCGGAGGTTGACTAAATATAGTGGGCTCCGATAATTTTGGAATGACTTCAACAATCTTCTTTACATCGCCTCCCATTAATGAGATTACTATAGGTATAACAAACGCCAGCAAGGCAATTCCCATACTTACTGAAAAACCAGCTACAAGATTACCGGAATATGCTTTGCGCACTTCATAAGCGCCATACTCCTTATTACGGTTTTCAAACACCAGATCATCCCAGTCTTTGGCTACTAAAGTTTCTGTTTTCATACTACAGGCGGTTTAGTTTAAGATTTATTTGACTTTAAAATGCCATGAGCGGCACATCGTCACAGAAATCTTTAAATATTTTTTTCGGTCCTAAACCATTCCCCCAGATTAAAAATTATTCTAAATATTTTTTTAGACTAATCTAAACTTTTATTTTTGACTATCAGTTTAATCAGTTAGCTATGCTGAGCTATACGGAGGAAAATTATCTGAAGGCCATTTATCACTTGTCAGACAGCGGTTCGAAAGCTGTATCGACCAGCGAGATTGCTGAGACAATGAACACGAAAGCCGCGTCTGTAACAGACATGATCAAGAAGCTTTCGAACAAAAATCTTATAGCTTACGAGAAATACTACGGTGTAAAAATTACAAAGCAAGGTCGACAGGAAGCTTTGATGGTTGTGCGCAAGCATCGTCTGTGGGAAACATTCCTCGTGCAGAAACTTCAATTCTCCTGGGATGAAGTACACGATGTAGCCGAGCAGCTCGAACATATACAGTCAACCTTACTGATCGAGAAGCTCGATGAATTTCTGGAGTTCCCTACCGTAGATCCGCATGGTCATCCTATACCCGACAAGAGTGGAAAGATTACAGAAGTACGACAAGTACCATTGTCCGATTGTTCAGGCAAAAAGAAAATTATAGTCCGTTCGGTAAAACACGGCTCTCCCTCCTTTTTACAGTACCTCAGTAAAATAGGAGTATATATAGGTGCGAATGTTTCAATTCTTGACAAAGTAGAATTCGATGGTTCGCTGGAGATCATGATCGATAGTAAAAAGAAAGTATTCATATCGCGCGAAGCTGCGCAAAACCTGTTAGTAACTGAATAATTATGAAATATAGAGTATATCCCATAAACGCTTCCCTCCTATACCTGCAACTGGCTATGCTAAGTATAGCACTGGTGCTGGCAAGTTGTGGCGGTAAAGATTCTGCCGCCAAACACGATAAACTGGTTATCGTTGCTACCACGGGTATGATTAAGGACGCCATTGAACATGTAGCGGGCGATCATGCCGAAGTAATTGCACTGATGGGGCCTGGCGTAGATCCGCATTTATATAAAGCAACACAAGGCGATGTTGAAAAACTTACCAACGCAGATATCGTCTTCTATAACGGTTTACACCTGGAAGGGAAAATGGGCGAAGTGCTTGAAAAACTTGGTCGCGCCAAACCAGTTATAGCGGTAGCTTCTGATATACCGGATAGTTTACTGCGCGCAGTGCCCGGCTTTCAGGGAACACACGACCCGCACATCTGGTTTGACGTAGAGCTTTGGGAGAACGCAGTGCGTACAGTTTGCAAAACGCTTGAAAAACAAGATACCGCCAATGCAGCTTTCTATACTTCACATCGCGATGCCTATATTAAGGAGCTTGACTCCCTGCATCAGGCGATAAAGGTTAAAGTCGCTGAAATCCCCCGGCAACAACGCGTGCTCATTACGGCACACGATGCTTTCGGATACTTTGGCGATGCCTATAATATTGAGGTAAAAGGATTGCAAGGTATATCTACCATGTCAGAGTTTGGTGTGAAAGACGTAACCGACCTGGTAAACTTTATCATCTCGCGCAAGATCAAAGCTATATTCGTGGAAACCTCTGTATCACAGAAGTCGATCGAAGCTGTGGTAGAAGGCTGCCGCGAAAAAGGCTGGGATGTAAAAATTGGAGGAAGTTTATTCTCCGATGCGATGGGAAATGCCGGAACACCCGAAGGCAGCTATATAGGCATGGTAAGCGCAAATGTAAAAACAATTACAGCGGCCTTGAAGTAACTGACCGCAGATATATACTATATGTATACTTTAAAAGAATGCGTATGACGGAAGATATTATAACACCAGCACTGGAGGTACACGACCTGACTGTAGCGTTTGACCGCAAGCCCGTGCTATGGAATATAGACCTGAAATTACCGGAAGGTAAACTTGTGGGAATTATCGGTCCTAATGGTGCCGGTAAATCCACGCTCATTAAAGCAGTGATGGGATTATTACCGTTAAGCAGTGGTTATGTCAAGTTATTCGATCAGCCTATAGATGATGTACGCAAAAGAATCAGCTATGTACCACAACGTGAATCCGTAGACTGGGACTTTCCTGCATCGGTACTTGACGTGGTGTTGATGGGACGCTATGGTAAATTAGGACTGTTCAGAAGACCACGCAAAGCTGATTACGATGTTGCATTGGACTGTCTGAAGAAAGTAGGCATGGAAGGCTATATCAACCGGCAGATCTCACAATTATCCGGAGGCCAGCAGCAGCGAACATTCCTCGCACGAGCACTTGCGCAACAGGCCGATATATACTTTATGGACGAACCGTTTGCCGGAGTGGATGCTGCCACCGAGAAAGCCATTATAAGTTTATTGCGCACCATGACAGAAGCGAAGAAAACAGTTATCGTGGTTCATCATGACCTGCAATCCGTAACACAATACTTTGACTGGGTGTTGATGCTGAACACACGACTTATTGCATGCGGCCCGACAGCAACAACCTTTACGCAGCAGAACCTGCAGGAAACCTATGGAGGTAAACTCACATTACTCTCCGATGTAGGCGATCTGATTCGCAGAGAACATTTTCCCAACCGCGAAGGTGTTATCAAGCAACCGAAGACTATATGAATTCGCTCCTTGATTTCTTTTCGTTTGCCGATCCCAACATTCGGTTTGTGGTGATCGGTTCTGTATTGCTCACCGCCAGCTCAGCTATAGTCGGTACATTTACCTTTCTGCATAAGAAATCGCTGGTAGGCGATGCTATAGCACATGCCGTGTTGCCGGGTATATGTCTGGGATTTATATTGTCTGGCACCAAGAACCCGGCATACCTCATTGCCGGTGCATTTGTTACCGGGTGGATATCGCTTATTGGTGTGGAGTATATCACACGCCATACCCGTATAAAAGAAGATACTGCTATAGGACTGGTGTTATCAGTCTTCTTTGGTATAGGTATATTAATGCTCACGGTTATTCAGAAGTCCGGTAACGCATCTCAATCCGGTCTCGATCACTTTCTGTTTGGTAAAGCAGCTGCATTGGTTGGACAGGATCTTTTGGTATTTGGTACCGTGGCCGTGCTCCTGCTCCTTGCTGTATTTCTGCTGTTCAAGGAATTTTCGTTACTCGCATTTGATAAAGATTATGCGAAAGCTATAGGACTGCCGGTGCGCGGAATTGAACTTACGCTTACATCGCTTATCGTGCTGGCTGTCGTAATCGGTATACAAGCTGTTGGCGTAGTGTTGATGGCCGCTATACTTATTACGCCTGCCGCAGCAGCGCGCTTCTGGACTAACAAAATCAATATCATGATTTTACTGGCCAGTGTATTCGGTGCCTTCAGCGGATTAAGCGGTGCCTATATATCATACATCGCTCCGGCTATGCCAACCGGTCCGTGGATTGTGATCGTCATTTCAACCATTGCCTTTATATCATTCTTCTTTGCGCCTAAGCGTGGCGTTGTAAACCGACTGTTGCGTCAGCGTAACATTCGCAGAACCATCAACGATGAAAACGTATTGAAGACGCTATACCAGTTGAGTGAAGAAAGCAGAAACTTTTTTATTCAACGCAGTGCCGAAGAAATTATTCGCAGAAGGCGATTCTCATTGGAAACACTCACCAAAGTACTGAATCGGCTGAAGCGCCAGGGATACCTTGAGCAAACCGGTAAACACTGGTCGCTTACCGAAGAAGGTAAAAATCGCGGACAGCGTGTAGTCAGAATACACCGCTTGTGGGAGCTATACCTGACAACCCATCTGAACATTGCCCCCGATCATGTTCATGACGATGCCGACACCATTGAACACTTACTGACACCGGAGCTCGAAGCAGAACTGGAAAAACTGCTCAACTATCCAAAAGTAGATCCACATAAGTCCGAGATACCGTACGCATGATATATACTATAACAATAGTTTTATGAACGACTTGTATATAATTATTACAGCATCACTGGTAGCGAGCAGTTGCGCACTGCTGGGATGTTACCTGATTCTGCGAAAAATGGCCATGGTAGGCGATGCTATATCACACGCAGTGTTACCGGGCATAGTCATTGCGTTTCTTATTTCCGGTTCGCGTGATTCTATGACCATGCTGATCGGTGCAGGACTGATCGGTATACTGACTACATTCCTCATTGAGTTCCTCCACAAAAAAGCAAGACTGCAAACCGATGCATCGATAGGTGTAACCTTTACCTGGCTGTTTGCTATAGGGGTTGTATTGATATCGCTATTTGCGGGAAAAGTAGATCTCGACCAGGACTGTGTGCTGTATGGAGAAATAGCCTATGTACCGCTGGATACACTCATCATTGGCAACCAGAGTATAGGACCGCGCGCCCTCTACATTATGGGCATTATACTCGCGGCAATTATATTGTTTATCGTGTTCGGGTATAAAGAATTATTCCTCACCACGTTCGATCCTGCGTACGCAACGGCCATAGGTATATCTACTACGCTGTGGCATTATCTGTTAATGGGCGCTGTGTCCGCAACAACCGTAGCTTCGTTTGAATCAGTCGGTGCGATCCTGGTGGTTGCCCTGCTCATCGCTCCTGCTGCCACAGCCTACCTGCTAACCGATAATTTAAAATGGATGCTGGCGTTGGCGTGTATGGCAGGCGTTGCGGCATCCGTAACCGGGTACTATATAGCAGTGTGGCTGGATGGTTCCATTGCTGGAGCAATCGCCATGATGGCCGGTGTTATTTTTATTGTAGCGATGCTGTTCTCCCCTACCCACGGCATCTTTACAAAGAAATTCAGTCGCACCGCTTCGATCGCCTCGTAACAAATCTGTCGGTAAAATTTTAGATCCATTAACAACACAGCTATTTTTGCATCCATGTCTGCGAACCTTTTTTTGAACGATACCATTGTAGCATTGGCTACAGCGCAAGGCTTGTCTGCTATAGCGGTGATAAGACTTTCCGGAGAGGATGCTATAGCTATTACGCAGAAAGTATTTCAGGGGAAAAATCTCCTGGAGCAACCTACCCATACCGTTCATTTCGGATTGTTGCGCGATGGCACGAAGACCATTGATGAAGTGCTCGTTACCATCTTCAAAGCTCCCAACTCGTTCACCAAAGAAAACAGCACCGAGATATCCTGCCACGGTTCACCGGTTATTGTAAAAGAGATCATCAAAGTATTGCTGAAGAATGGAGCGCGTTTAGCAGAGCCTGGAGAATTTACCAAGCGCGCATTCCTCCACGGACGATTCGATCTCGCGCAGGCAGAGGCGGTAGCCGATCTCATCAACGCAGAAACGGATAACGCACGACAGGCAGCACTCAACCAGATGCGTGGTGGCTTCTCCAAAGAGATCAACAACCTGCGCGAAGAACTTATACATTTCGCTTCACTCATCGAACTCGAACTCGACTTTGGTGAAGAAGATGTAGAGTTTGCCAAACGTGACGATCTGCAAAAACTCATCAAACGTATACAAGCCTATTTACTTCCGTTGATACAGTCGTTCGATGAAGGTAACGTTATCAAAAACGGTGTGCCTACGGTTATAGCGGGTAAGCCCAATGCCGGTAAATCCACATTGTTAAATACACTACTTAACGAAGAGAAAGCTATCGTATCCGATATACCCGGAACCACGCGCGATGTTATTGAAGATGAAATGGTATTGGGAGGTATAAATTTCCGTTTCATCGATACAGCCGGTCTTCGTGAGACACAAGATGTGATTGAAGCAATGGGCGTAGAACGTACCCGCGACCGTATGAAGAAAGCTTCATTGATTATATACCTGTTCGATCTCACACAAACTACATTAGCTGAAATCGTCACCGAAGAAGAGCACCTGGCTTCATTGAGTATACCCTATATTAAAGTCGGGAACAAAGTAGATAATGCCGATGCTACACTTGTTGAAGAACTACAGAAGCACGACTTCATTTTTATCAGCGCATCGCACAAAACAAATATAGCAGCGCTTAAAGACAAGATACTCGCATCGTTCCAGGTGAAAACCGTAAAGGCGGGCGATGTACTCGTAACCAACCTTCGTCACTATCAAAATCTGTTACAAACCAACGAAGCACTCGACCGCGTTCTCGAAAGTATGTACAACGGAGTGACTGGTGATTTTCTCGCNNTTGGACAATATATTTTCGAAGTTTTGTATCGGCAAGTAGACTCCCTAAACATCCACAAAAAAATCCAACCAACTCTTTACTTATCAGTACGTTAAAAAATCCATAGGCAATCCTCATTTGGATTATCTAAGGGTTATTTATGAATTTTGTGTTGCTGGTTTGTTGCTCACCTCACGGAGTAACAGCCGAGCAACAAAAATGGAACGGGCAGGGCGAAATGATGGCACGCGTAGTCACTCGCTGACACACGTAGACACTCACAGGCACTCGCAGTCACCATGCAAAAACAATGGAACTGGCTGTAAAACTCGGAACATTTTATAGCTATATATAGATTACTGCTACTGACAAGTATAACCATGAGCTCAAACATTCGAATTCAAAAGGATTGTGAATACTGTGGTACTTCCTTTACCGCTAAAACACTCGTGACAAGGTACTGTTCTAAGAAGTGTAATGAACGCCACTATAAACAAGTCACACGAGAAAAGAAAATTGAGGTTCATGTATCTCAGGTGGTAAACTCGAATCTCGCTGCCGCTAATACTCCTTTCAACAGCCATATTCCCGAAGATTGCCTTGAACTTACCGAAGCGGCTAAAATCATGCGCGTCAGTAAACGAACCCTTTACCGATTGATTGAGAGTGTTTTTACATCTAAAGGCGAGAGAGGATTATATATAGATCTTAAAACCTTTACTCAATAATAATATTCTAACTTCAGTATTTGTATTCGAACCAATCAAAACAAGCGACATTTGAACTTTTCCTGCCATTGCCAGTTGCATACATACCAATACCGGTTCCATTAAATTTATTAACAGGACTATCACTGATAACAACGAGGCTCTGGACTTCTCCAATGCTTTTCATATTGTCGAGCGACTCGCCGAAATGAAACTGAATATTGAGTCCGTTGGTTTCAGCATTCAGGTATATCTCGTCTTTATCATAATGTACCTCAGTAATAACCTGCTTCTTACCTTCAAATTTGCGAACTAAAACAACAGACTCCTTCCCCTTCATCAACATATAGTAGCTTTCATTGGTGCGATAGATTGTTAAGCCAGCTTGTTCATTTTTTGCACTTGTCCGAAATGTTAATTTCGTTGTGGCTGTAAATTTAAAATGCCTTGTGCGTTGAATTAATAGCGATGAATTTACCAGGCTGTCGATTACCTGCGAACGCATTTGCATAATGACGTTGCCTTTTTTTATGCTATAAAAATTCTCTTCGCTTGTTCTTGAAGTATACCACTTTAAATCCAATTTATCGGACTCAAAATTATCTCTGAATTCTTCAGAAGCAACAGGCGTCCATGGCAGATCAGGACGTGTTTGCTCAAGCAATACCTGCCCGTGTCCGTCATTAAATACAGGTATACCATTCTCTATATTTACCTTGCAAAGAAACGTTTCGCGAGACAATGGGAATTGTCCCTCTACGATTCGTTTGCCCAATACAACTGCCCACCATTCCCCGTTTTGAGTCTGCACTAAATCTGCATGGCCAACTGCCTGAAGAAGACTTTCTGCCCCCAGGTGCCGATGTGTCAGTACCGGGTTTATTTTACTTGCCAAGTAGGGAGCTAATACGGAGGTACTGTGATGAACTGTAACGGCATGGTATATATCGGTTCCGCCTTCAGCTGTAACAAGTAGGTACCGCCCATCAACCTTATATATGTGCGGAGCTTCCGTATGACTGGCATTACTAGCGTGACCATACGTTAATATCTTTTTTTCACCGGTTAATTTCTTCTCCTTCAAATTCAGTTCCTGTGCCCATATAGCACATTGACCTGGCCAGGAGCTTTCAAAATCCCAATAGTTACCAACATAATAGCATTTACCATCATCGTCCCAAAAAAGCGAAGGATCGATTCCCTTTGCATCATGCAACCAAACAGGATCTGACCATTCCTCCGAAGGATTTTCAGCAGTGATGTAAAAATTTCCACCACAGTCAGAGCACGTACTTATCAGATAGAATAGTCCGTCATGATAGCGAATTGTAACAGCCCAAATCCCATTCTTATCTTTTATACCGTTAAAATCAAGTTGCCCTGGCCGGGAGATACCATGACCGATCAGCTTCCAGTTTACAAGATCCCTGCTGTGGTATATTGGTATACCTGGATACCATGTAAATGACGAGGTAACCAGGTAATAATCCTCTCCAACTCTGCATATGGAAGGGTCTGGGTTGAATCCTGGCAGAATAGGATTATTGAAACTCTTGGGAGAATACTGTGCATTTGAGCAAGTATAGACGAACTGCAAAGCAATCACCAGCAACAATGTATCTTTTAACTTCTTCATGTTCATTTAAGTTTTACTGCCCAACTACGTCTAATAAAAGAGTTAAACACCAATGTTTGATTACAGATTGATACATGAATTATATATATAGTCTTATTGAAACTTCTTCGAGCTTAGCAAATCACTAAAAAGGCAATCGACCCGCGATCACAATCTTTTTACTTCTCGTTATTTTGCAGTACCTCTCACTTTTGTTTCCGGAATTGCCGAATATCCTTTCCGCAACCCTCCCAAGTCAACGGTGATTCGATCGATAATTATTCCGGGATCGAGCGCAGTAATAGTAAGAGAATGTTTCCCGCGGCTGAGCTTTCTATTTTCCAATGTAATTTCAGCGGAGTTTCTGAGTACATTTTGTTTCCAGACATCACTTCTGCCAAAAGTCCTGTAATCAATTACCTGCGGTTCCTGTCCGTCTATAGAAACTGCAACTCGCATCTGATGATCGGCATTGAGCGCATGCACAGGGAGACAATATATATTTACCGTTGCATCGGCATCTGTAAAGGTTGTGAAATTATACTGAAGCGAAGGCTTACCGGTAGGTGATCGATCTGCAGTAGTAGCAGGGGTAAGCATTACTGCCTTGCCTGAATACCCGAGGCCATCTATAACGCTCCATATATAGTCTTTTGAGTTGCTCGCAGTAGTATAATTCTCTGCGTAAATGGAAACATAGCCATCCTGTTCAGCAAATCCGGAAACGTCAGAAAGATCGCCCCCCAAAACATTGAGCGGCACTGAGAACTCTCGGCCAGCCCCTTTGATAACAACACGACCAACAACCCGCGATGCCTTTGGTAAAAGCGACTGGTTAACGCGTACCCAGATCCTTGTCTCATTTTTACCAACTACAGATTTAAGAACTCCGGACGATTGAGACAACGTTATCCACGAATTACTTGTCTCTGCCTGCCACTGCACCGACTCGTTGCCAGTGAGAAATATATCAATGAAATATACAGGATCAGTCCATACGTTAAAATCCGGCAGCCGGTTTCCATAGTGATCGTGACGATCTTCAATATCGGTATATCCCTCTACCGATATACCCCATCCCTTTTCCCGCGTTGTCCATGACGGAGTCATTGGACAATCGAACACGGGAAGACCACGCGGACGCATGGACATCATATGCTGCCATTTTCCATTCGCCAGTTTTGTATTAAAATACTCAGTCTCTAATACGATGCTATCGTAAGCC
Source organism: Flammeovirgaceae bacterium UBA5867 (assembly GCA_002432545.1). Classification (GTDB taxonomy): domain Bacteria; phylum Bacteroidota; class Bacteroidia; order Cytophagales; family Cyclobacteriaceae; genus Ohtaekwangia. The sequence goes on from DJFR01000125.1 coordinate 11,780, forward strand.
TGCCGGGCTGCCGCTGCAAATGTATTTGCACTCAGGCGATTTTGCTGCGCATAGTAATATGCACGTTCATTCAAAAGAAATTTTCTGTTTATGAGTTCGGCACATCGAACTGGATAATGTACCAATTGAAAAAAGGCATCTTGCCTGTCGTCCGGTATTTTACTTTTTATACCACGAACCTGTGCAGCTATAGTGCTATATCTGTTCAGTCTTCGCTGCGCCTCATCGTTGTAGTAAAAATGATTATACTCGGTAAATTTGTTTACGCGTATAGGTTCTGTTTGTCCCCATCCCATAAACTCGGGCCTTCTTTCAAACGCAAGCTGCGAATATTCCCAGGTTACCGCTTCAAGGCCGGCACTGTTCTCTTCGCCAAAAATTTCTGACAGCCATTGTTTACGATAATCCCTCACATAGCTTGGTGAAAGAAATGGATCCATGTTATAGGCCATATCAAGAAACAAGTTCATCTCATATTCATGTGGCTTCAGGTCGCCTACGTTAACAACCCATATTGTTCTGCTTTCTGTTTGGTAGGCTTTCAACATTTCTTCCCATATCAACATCGGATGCGTACCGCTCAGCCACAGGTAATCATGTGGTCTCCCCCAATATGAAACATGGTAATATACTCCTGCCCCACCCGATCGCTTCATCTCTTTTTCATTATTGAGCCGATGTATATATCCATAGTTATCGTCCGGCCATACAATGGTTATATCTTCGGGAACTTCCAGCCCCTGATCATATACTTCGAGCACTTCCTTATACGGAATAAATGCTTGTGGTATAGCGACTGCTTCGCGCCCCGTAGCTCGGCTTAAGATCTCGCGCTGGTCGGCAAAAATTTTAGCGAGAATCGCCTTCTGCTCAGCGATTGTGGATGCACCTTCCATTTTTGAATCATGTACACCCCGCATGCCAATGGTGTATATATTTTCAAATGATTTACTTTCTTCTGCACGCTGTTTCCAATAGTTATATACCATTTGCCGGTTGGTGATATAGTTATAATCACCCATAGACTTCGGATTCCACTCGTCTACGTTGTTGCGCAGCATTGGTTCTGCATGAGAACTTCCAACTACAATGCCATATTCATCTGCAACCTTTCTATTCTCCGGATAATGGTAGAACGCTTTTGTACTGGGATGCATAGCAGGCCATATCAGGTTCGCTTTTAGCCTAAGGAGAAGTTCGAATATCCTTGCATATGTCTTCGGACCGATATCCCTGGTATCCGGTTCAAATGTTTTAGCTGCCCATGGCTGTAGTCCCCAGTCTTCATCGTTTAAAAATATACCGCGGTACTTCACTGATGGTGCAGGCGACAGTACGTTAACAACCTGTATTGAAATTTTCTCTTTACGTCTGGGCGTAACATCAGCCCACCAGTACCAGGGTGATACACCAATCTTTTCGGAGATGTCAAAAACTCCGTAGGCTGTTCCGCGTTTATCGCTTCCACAAATAACAAGTGCATTTGTGATGCCTGCAGCCGGCTTCGGTATATTTTTTATTTCATACGACTCCCATTTACCCTCGAGTGCCGATACGTTAATCTGTTTACGGAATGGCGCGGTCTTCATGAACCCCGATCGGTCGATACTACCGATGATGATTACATTTCCTTTAACGGCCAGGTTATTTCGGACGGCAGGTCTTCGCCCGGTAACACGTTCAATATCATCAGCAAGCAGTCGCGCGCTCAGCCTTACCGTGGGGTAATCGGCCGTATCGCAGATTATTGTGACCAAGGTGTATTTATCACAAATCAGAAAATCGCGGGTTTGACTATAGCTGCCCGATGCAGCGCATAAATATAAAAAGGTGATGAGCAAAAAACGAAAAAGGCTTATTCCTTTTATCCGTATATGGCACAGATGCCGAGTTGTTTTCATATATAGGAGTCCTTCAATAATGATATAGCTTATCTAAATGTANNAGCTTGTCAAAGTAAATATAGTTTCCGGTACTACCGTATATATTCTTACGTTTATCAGACCAATTGCCGTGTTCTTCAAGAGGAGAAAGCGTAAAGATATATTCGTCCCGAGGCAACTTCGGACTCACAAATCTTAGTATTGACACCGGGTATTTGCAATACATATCTACTAGACCCAACAGAACAGCTTCGCCTCTTCGGTTGAGAATAGAGATGCGTGCGTAACCACCGTTGCTGCAGGCCAAACCGTACATATATACCTGTTCGCCAGAGAACTTTATCGTGAGCATTGCATCTTTCGTATCTGCGCCACTTACTGATACTGTATCACTACTATGTACCCATGACTTTGAAAAAGTAACGAGTCTGGAATTTGTATTATCGATAACCTTTCCGTTGACAGGATACGATAATGCAATGCCCTTGGCAGTATCAATCTGCCATGCCTCCTGGTATGCAGGTATGGATACGGAAGTGCCGAAGATCGTTAATGGTTGCCAGACATACGTGGCCGCCGAAGCTTGTTTTGGAAAAGACCATCGATCGCCCATGAACATATAGGTTGTATCTTTTGTGCCTTCTATCGGAAGTATAAATGTGGTTTGTGAATTCCAGGTTAAGCTTCCTCTGGGTGCAAATGTACCGCGATACGTCCATGGCCCTTTTAACGAATCAGCTGTATAGTAGTCGTTATCGTTTCGTTCCCAGCTGGTAAGATGCGAACCAAAGAAGTAATACCGGTTACCCTTACGCATCATTGCCGGTGACTCAAAACCGGAAGCTATACCTTTACTGACTTGTTCAACAACATGCTTATAATCATCAGCCAACCTGTAAATTTCTCCTCCATGTATAAGAACATAGCCTTTGCCGTCATGGTCCTGAAATGTACCCATGTCCCATTTGCGAATTGGTTTGCCAGCAAATAACAAGGGGCCTTTAAACTCGTAAGGTCCAACTATAGATGCAGAGGTAGCATATCCTACATACTGATCTATATACCCCAGGGTATCAACATGCATAAACATGATATACTCTCCTGTTGAAGGACATTTCATTACCTTCGGTCGCTCGCCTATCCTGTTGGGACCCAACTTGCCGGAGCGCTGCACAGGTAGAGCCACGGCTTCAAATTTCCAATTGCAGAGATCGCTGGAAGAATAACAATTGAAGCCGGCAAATGCATTACTGGTATCACTGTGCGCTTCGCCAAACAAGAAATATCTATCGTTGTCTTTAATAATGTTCGCACCATGTGCACTTACCACCTTACCGCGGTCGTCAAACCACGGCACTCCTGAGTAGATCGCGCTATATTTTTTTCCTGTCTTCTGCGCCATACCAGTTGTTACTATTAACACAGCAAGTACAGCATACAACCATTTTGTAGCGAGGTTTGTAGTCATGTTCAGAAACTGATCAGAATATTTTATAGTATATATCTTCAATTACTTACTTCTATATCATCATTGTATTGTCCCTTACCATCGCTGATCAATAGTATATACCGATTGTTATAGAGAATGCACATAAGGCAGATGAACAATGAAATTAATACTCCATTATCCATCCTGCCTTTATTATACCTATGGACGGAAATATATCGTGCTATTGATACTCCGGGTTTTGAGGAAACTCGCCCGAGTCTCTGTCTATAACCGACTGAGGAATAGGACGCACAAGATGATGGTCATCGAGTGCATTTTCCCTCGCTGCAAGATTATTATGTGCCAGCGTTCGTTCGATGAGCTTGCCTGTACGTTTCAAATCCATCCAGCGTTTATACTCTCCGGTTAGTTCACGGGCGCGCTCATCCAGAATGAAATCCAGGCTAACATCCCCGGGTTGTATTTCCATCGCAGCTTCGTTTCCGGGAATGGCTGCACGTGTGCGAACAGCATTGAGGCGTTGTGCTGCGGTAGCGTTATCTCCGGCGTTATGGTAAGCCTCTGCTGCAATGAGATACGTCTCAGCAAGCCTGTATAAAAAGATGTCGCGGGTGCCACTATAGTTGTTTGTATTTCCATGAAAGGCTGACTTGGGATCATAAAATTTCCACACCATTGGAAATTTACCTGCACCTCCTATATTCTCAATATCCTGCTTCCACGTTTCATAGCGGTATATATTTACATGAGGATGCTGCACTTTCATTTCAGCTTCATCCTCGGCTGTAAATTCCTGATCCCATTTCGGAAAATACACTTTCAATTCACCTTTGTGAACACCGGCCGATGGAACATCTATAGTAGCATAGAATTCACTTAGGAAAGTAGCGTCATAGCGGCTGTCCATGCTGGTGTTAAAAAGCGAGTATAAAAATTGTGTTGGTGTAAACTGGGATTTCTTCCAGTTATAGGTTGGATTTTCTCTCTCAAAGCCTTGCTCCTTTGTCCAGAGCTCCCAACCAAAATGTGCACTTTGTCCATTGCCGTCAGGCCTGTTTTGATTATTCACAGGCAGCGATGTGGGGTCATATTGCACGGAGAAAATTATTTCATTATTCTTCTCGTTGCCAGGAGTAAATACTTCCTTAAACGTTGGCAGCAAATTATAATTACCACTATTGATTACTTCATCGGCCCATGTAGCGGCCGTTGTAAAGTCAGAGGCGGAGCCGAACGTTTTATAACCACGTGTGAGGTAAACAAGTGCGAGCAGGTTCTTTACCGCGCCATCTGTAGCTCTGCCAAACTGGGCAGCTATCGGTGGCAGGTTTGGTAATGCGGCCTCCAGTTCGGTGATAATGAATTGATATACCTGCTCTTCTGGTGCTCTTTCAAAATGCGTTATTACACCGGTGATCTCTTCTTCCACGATCGGCACGCCACCAAATTGTTCTACCAGCAAGTAGTAATAATAAGCGCGAATGAAACGCACCTCTGATAACAACAGTGTTTTTCGTTCTTCGCTGAGTTCAGCCACATCATCCGCGCGTGATATCGCAGTATTGCATGTTTGTATAGCACGATATACATCGGCATAAAAATCATATACAAAGGGATTGACTGACGTCAGGTTTACATACTCATTTAGTTCACTGCTTCGAATATCGCGACCTTCGTAAGAGCCGCTTACAATCTCACTTTCACCACGCGTGTAGGTGTCTACTCCCAGGCAAAACAGCCACGGGTCATCTCCCCACACATCTCGCAGTGTTGCGTACGATGAAGTAACGAGCGACTCATAGCCGGTTACGGTGTTAAAGTAATTTTCGGCAGTGATGTTGCTTTTATTCTCTTCCGCTAAATAGTCTTCGCATGATGTTGCCACCAGGGCCAGCAAAGCGACAAATATATATCTGGTTGATTTCATTTGAGGGTTCGTTAGAATGATACATTAAGTCCGAGCAGGTAGGTTGAGAAACCGGTTGCCTCACCCCACGTGTTCTCATCGGCCCATTCAGGATCAAATCCGGGATACTTGGTAAAGGTGAATGGATTTGTTGCTGTTGCATATACCCGCAGTTTTTGCATGCGCAGACGACTGAGTATATCCTGCGGGAAGCTATACCCTAATGAAATGTTACCTACACGCACAAATGAAACATCGCGGTAGCGGAAGGCATCAAAAAATCTTCCTCTGTTACCAGGCTGAAAATACTCGTTGGATGGATTCGATTCAGTCCAGTAAGGAACATTGACGTTGTTATAGTTTCCTTCCAAACCAATGAAGCTTGAATAGAATGTACTTTGTAACTGTTGTCCTTGACGTGTATAGATATATACTGAAAAATCCCAGTTTTTATATTTGAGTGTATTGGTAATGCTTCCACTCCACTTGGGTGTACGCTGTCCAATGATCATACGATCATCAGCATCGATGTCTCCGTCATTGTCGCGATCCGTCACCCGCACTTGTCCTGGCTTCTGATTATACTGCAGTGCCCGGTCTGCATCGGCCGTTTGCCAGATGCCGGCAAACTCATAGTCAAAATTTGATTGAATGGGTTTGCCTATAAACCACTTATTACCAACATCATCTTTCTTTGCTCCATACAGTTCTACAATTTCATTTTTGTTTGAGTCGAATACAAAACCGGTCGTCCACGTAAAGCTACCTGACTGAATATTTACTGTATTGAGTGCAAGCTCAATGCCCGAGTTTCTCACCCAGCCAACATTATCCCATATACTTGTCCATCCGGCAGTTTCAGGAAGTTGACGCTGCATAATGAGGTCTTTGGAATTACGGCGATACAAGTCTATTGTTCCTGTGACGCGGTCATTGAAAAATCCGAAGTCAATACCGAGGTCGAGTTCGGTGGTGCGCTCCCACGTGAGATCCGGATTGGCCAACTGGTTTTTATAGTAAGCAGGCGTTACTGTACCATTGAAGTCATAGTTCTTCGCGCTTACGTTGGCTTGCGTTCCATATATAGCAACGGCATCATTCCCGGAAGTACCATAGCTGAGTCGTATTTTCAAGTTGTTTAGAGCTTGGAAATTCTGCAGGAAATCTTCCTGTGAAACTCTCCATGCTATGGCAGCCGATGGAAAAAATGCCCACTTGTTTCCTTCCGCAAGACGTGAAGAGCCATCGTAACGGCCACTTACCGTTACCAGGTATTTGTCTGAAAAATCATACTGAACACGTCCGAGCACCGAAGCCAGTGTCCTCTTCCGGTAATCAGTTTGTGATGCCGTTACATTGGAGAGTGCAGTTGCATCCAGATTATACCATTCGCTGTTGTAAGGGAAATTTCTTGCTCCCTGGTTGCTGGTCTCCCACTCTTCAAGTTGTAAGCTGTGAACTACCGTGGCGTTAATGTTATGTTTGTCGAGTTGCTTGTTATAGGTTATCTGATTATCGAGTACATAACCGAAATAATCGCTGGTGGCATATACTGCCGTAGTGTTTGCTATTTTACCTGCACCGGCTTTACTCCATTGGCCGTAGTACTCGCCGTTGCGTTGAAAGATTACTTGTGGAGAAAGTTGAGAACGCAGCGTTAATCCTTTCAACGGTTCAACCTGAAGGTATATATTTCCGAAAACACGATTTCTTTTATTCTCGCGGATCTCACCATCTTTCTCCCATTCAAAAAGCGGATTGGTTACAAAGTCACTACGCCATGCGAAGAACTGTTTTTTACCAGCGTCATCATAGGGTTTACCAACAGGTGGCATACGGTAAGCAGACCGAAGGGCTTCATAGCTGCCTTGATTTTGTATACTTCGGGTAAAGTATAGATTTCCTCCGGCTTCCCATTTTTCAAGGAACTTACGACTTAAGTTTAGCCGGACGTTATAGCGCTTGTAGTCTTGCCCCGGTACAGTTCCTTCTTCCTTCAATTGACCAACGCTTAATGCGAACGTACCTTTATCATCGCCACCGGATGCCGTGAGCGTATTGCTGGTTTGAAAGCCGGTTCTTAACACCAGATCAATCCAGTCTGTATATTGACCATTATCAATCATATCCCACTCACTTGCAGTAAAGAAATCGGCATTGGAGCGATCGATGCTCTTGCCCTGGTTTCTGAAGAGATCCGTTCGCCAGCGTACGTATTCATCACCACTCATCATATCAGGCAGATTGCTGGGTGTCCTCACCCCATAGTTGCCGTCAAATGAAATAGAAAATCTTCCTGCCTTACCCCGCTTGGTTGTAACCACGACAACTCCATTGGCACCGCGTGATCCGTAGATTGCTGTAGCAGAGGCATCTTTTAATACATCAATACTTTCAATGTCACTCGGATTGAGATCGGTCATTCCTTCGGTAGTTGGTATACCGTCTATTACATAGAGAGGACTTGTTGAATTATTTATAGAGGTAAGTCCGCGAACATTTATAGTAAAGCCACTACCGGGCCGGCCGACATTCTTTTCAATGTTCACACCGGCAACACGTCCCTGAAGCGCACCACCTGCATCCGGAAGACTTGTCGTTGCAATTACATTAGCATCAAGTGAACCAACGGCACCGGTTAGATCTTTTTTCTCAACAGCACCATATCCGATTACTACAACCTCCTGAAGGGAGAGTACATCAGCATTCATGACAACATCAATTACGGTGCGGCCTTGTATTTGTATTTCCTGCGGTGCAAAACCTATAAAGGAAAACACGAGGGTCTCGGTACCTTCGGGTACAGTAAGGATATACTTTCCATTGGTGTCAGTTGTGGTGCCGGTTGCTGATCCTTTCACTAAGATATTTACACCGGGAAGTGGATCGTTCTGGTCATCTGTCACCATTCCTGAAACGGTGAAGGCACTTGATTGAGCTTCGTTGTCTGTCTGCGAATTTCGTTCTGTTACAACAATGTAATCACCAACAACCTCGAACGTGAGATTGGCCTGAGACAACAGATCATCAAGTATTTCGCCGAGTTGTTTATCGATACATTTGAAAGATACTTTGGTATCAACAGCAATCGATTGTGGGTTATATGAAAACTTAATGTGCGCTGACTTTTCGATGCTGGAGAGTATACTCCTGATTTTTTGGTTGTCGGCGTGGAGAGTCACTCGCTTTTCCAGGATTGATTGTCCATATGTCCTCACCGGCGAAGCGATAGTAGCACCGGAGAAAATAACAATGAGCAAAAACTGAATTCCTGAAAACTTCATAAACTCTCTGATCAACCTTAAAGAGGTCGATTTTTTTTGCATAGATTTGTTTGGTTTAGGTCACGAAAATTGATTTAACCATCTGGCGAGATTAGAATTAGAAGGCCTGATCAAACCAGATTCGAGTAAATTTGAGTCGGTGATGCATCCTGCATCATCGACTTCTTTTTTCAATAGGGTATAGATGATTACATAGGCTTCGTTGTTTTTTGATCTTGTAAACTCAATACTTTACATCCCGCACTTGTCACTACCACCTTCGCGTCAATGATTTCGTAGCTGGCGCCAACTGTCTTGCAAATCACATTCAGTTTTTCGAAGAGCGATTCAGAACCAAGAGCAACTGTCAGAAAACAGTGCTTCATCGTTTCGTGATCATAAACAACCTCTACGCCATAAGCTTGTTCCAGCGCTGCAAATACACTGTCAATCGAAGTGTTATCAAATTGAAATCGTCTGTCAGGTGCATCCGCGAGCAACTCCGGTTCTTCTACGATTTTCCTTTCGAACATATTCGCCTGGTCATCGTAAATGACTTGTTGATTAGGCAGTAATACAACTCCATTCTTCGGCATGGCGAGTTGCTCATTCTGAGTCTTGGCTGAATACACAGAAACTTTTCCGGTCTTTACCGCGACCGTCACTTTTTCAGTTGACGCATCTGATTTTATACGGAAGCTCGTTCCCAGTACCTCCGTAACAACGTTGTTGGTAAACACTACAAAAGGTTTTTGGGGATTTCTCGCTACCTGAAAAAAAGCTTCTCCTTCGAGATATACTCTTCGCATGGTATCCGATGCGTAGGTTGTTTTGTATTTGACACGACTATCTGGCTCAAGCAGAATAACAGAGCCATCGGCAATCTGAAGACTCGTGGTGGTGTCTGTTCTGTTTTCCACTTCTATAAAACCGGTTGTCTCACGCTTATAGCTATACCAGTTTACCGACTCGTTCCAAAATTTCTGTGTGCCCAATACAGCAAGAGAAAGGATACCGGCAATTACGGCCGCTATCATCAACCATCGTACGGGTGTATGTTCACTGCGTTCTGGTATATATCGTGGCGCAGCACGCTCAGTGTTTTGTTGCTCCACTTCATGATGTTCTTTATCAATTTCCTCCAGGATGTTTTGCCAGATTTGCCGAACCTTTTGCGGTCGAACCGGGTCCAAGCGTTCCTCCGCTTTGCCGATATTCTTTACAAGGATCGCTGCACGATCTATTTTATCTTGAATAGAAGGATGAGACAACAGCAACGTGCGCCAGAAGTCTTTTTCTTCTTCCGTGCAATTGCCCTTTACCCAGTTAATGAATCGCTCATCACCGGCAAGTTCTTCGACAGTAAGGTTCTTATAGTTCATGAGTTCCTATTGATAAATGAATGTTGGGAAACTTTTTCGCCCTATAACAGAAATATTTTTTTTCAACATCAAAACGAGACTACAATCAAGTAATCTCTATAATTTAAAGATGACGGTTCCAGGATTTTCAAAAAAACGCAGTAGAAACATCTGCTGATGATGATTGAACCAACTCCATCCTAATATGTTAACTCAATTTTTGATTCTGTCTATATATATCGTACTGAACGAAACTTATCTGCAAATGCTTTAATCAAGCCTATAGTTTATACAGAACCTCTAAATCGAACGGACGATTTTCGCACCATAAGTTGGTGTTGAAGAATAATCTTCTGAACCCTGCCGCTTTCAGTTTTGTCCATACTCTTCACAAGGGCATTTACAGCAAGTCTTCCCATCTCTTCAGGAGAATAATATATAGCGGTCAGGTTGGGTTCAACGGTGCTGGCTCCAGCGTGATCAATGAACCCGGCAAAGGCAATGTCATCAGGTATTTTTACGCCTTCATTTTTAAGATGCTGCATACAACTTATAACAGCCGTATCATTGGCAGCGAATACAGCATCGGGGCGTGGCGACATTTTTAACAGTTTCTTCGAAAGACTCTCGCCGGTTTGTAAACTCAAGTCACCGACAACAATAAGTGATTCGTCATACTCAAGACCATGCTCGAGCAATGCATGCTGATATCCTTTCAACCGTTCAAAAAATACGGGATGTGCTGCGTTGCATGTAATATAGGCTAATCGGCGACACCCTTGCATGATCAGGTGCGTTGTTATTTCATATGCAGCCTTAAAGTTGTCGATCATCACGCTTGCGCATCGCGCATTTTTCTGAACGGAATCTAAAAAAATTGTGGGAATTCGTTTCCTTATCATCGCATCATGAGCTGTTATACAATCATCGTATGCCATAGCGATCAATAGTCCGTCCACGCGGCTATCGAATAACGCCTTTACTTGTGCCTTTTCTTTTTCGTGCGAGGCCATTGACTGGCATATAATTACCATATAGCCTGCTGCATTTGCTGCCTGTTCAATTGCCGCAATGATACTCGATGTATTACCATAGTCGATGAATGGAACAACGACTCCAATAGTGTACGTGCGGCGGCTGCGTAAGCTACTCGCAAACCGATTCGGTTGATATCCGAGCTCCTGAGCCTTGGCAACGATAATCTTACGAGTTTTTTTATTAATCAGAGGATTGTTCTTTAAACCCCGGCTAATTGTAGCCGGAGAGAGATTCAAAGCCTTCGCAATATCATATATAGTGATTTCCTTCGTGGGACTTAGCATGTTGGTAATTTTACTGAAATGACCTGGATGGTATATTTTCGCCCTTATCTGTTCAATAAAATTGATATAAACCTGAAGGATTTTGTGCTTGAACAATGTGCCTGGTTGATGCAGTCTATATATAGTTTTGACCATTAAACGAGAACGATCTCGGTTAGCAGGAAAATGGAAAATCTTCAAATTTGATTAGCAATCGTTTGAAAACGTTTTCTTTTTCACTTATTTCATAATCATAAAATCGTACCTGTATGGCGCCAAGTAAAACATTTGACATGGATTGGTCAGCGTTCAAGGCAGGCGACCGTGATGCGTTTTCTCGAATCTATCACCACAACATTAATAGCTTACTCAAATACGGATATAAATTATACCATAACAGGGCCACGGTTGAAGATTGTATACAGGAGTTGTTTATTGAACTGTGGAAGAGTAGAGAAAATCTTAGTGATACGACATCTGTGAAGTTTTACTTGTTTCAGGCGGTTCGTTACAAGATACTTCGAAAGATCAGAGAGGAATCTCGTATAGATCTGGTGGCCCTTGAAAGTTATGAAGCTATTCTGAACTGGTCAGCCGAATCAGATCTAATTGAGTTGGAGGTCAGTTCCGAGCAAATGAATAATTTAAAGGAAACGATAAAGTCTCTGCCGAGTAGGCAGCAGGAGGCTATCAACCTACGATTCTTCAACAATTTTTCGAATGAGGAAATCGCGCAAATTATGGGTGTAAATTATAAGTCTGCCTGCAGATTTATATATATAGCGTTAAAAAAATTAAAGGCCAACTTAAAGATATCAGTATCGTAAAGAAATTACATGCCATTATAAATAATGCTAAGTATCACCCGGAGCGGAAAACCGTTCTGTATAGTATATTTTCTAACTTTACTTTTNNAACCAACAAAGCAGAATATACTTCCTCATTGGGCAGCACATTTTAACATTCGAACTTTTCTAATTTATACGCAACTGTAACTTCCCATAGGTTCTTTTACTGCCTATAATGTCCCGTCCGACATCGAATAAACGATGTCTGGTTGTTTTGCATTTTCCTGAACATATATATATATATATAGCGCATAATAGTATTTTTTTATGGTAAAGATACAGATGGGTAAAGAAACCGATTAACCACAGAAGCATAAAATATTACCTATAGATAGATACGTATTATTACAGGATAAAATATCAATCACCTGCNNAAGCCAGTGATATCGCTGGCGTTCCTCAACATATATACTACGCGCTATGATTTAGGAGGAGATCAAATATAAGTAGGATTAAATCAGTATTAATACGGATATATCGCTGATACGGAAGGCATCGATGTTTAGTCTCACCAGTAAAATATATTCAACTGAAAGATAAGAAAGATGTAATATTTACTTTTTTAAAGTCGTTTCACGATTAAGAAATTTGTTACCGCGCTAAAACGCAAAGTCCGCTGGTACAATTTTACTATATATATAGTACCAATATAGTCCGCCTCCATCTTTGGACTCATGTGATTCTTTGAGATACTACTACTCATTACGCATTGGCAGGTACAGGTATAGTTGGAGCATTATACTTTTTTGTAGAGATGTAACGGTTAGAAAGGTAATTTTCAAATGGCTTTTAATGTCAGTAGGTTGATTGTTTCTTCTAAAAGATGAATTATCCATATATACCTTCTAAACAATGATATGCAATAGACTACTATACAAATATACTTTTAACACAGCACCATCGTGCTTGCTTCGGACCCAACGGATGCCGAAGGGCTACGGTTAATTCGGATGAATGATGTCAATAGCAAAGGTGTCGAAGCATCATTTCAAGGTGAAGTCACACCATATCTCAGCGTGATTGTTACTGTACCAAAGTGTAAGCTCGTAGACAAAGAAGGTCAGCAAAAAGACCATGTCCGCCACCGATCACCAAACCTCACAACCGAACTGTAGATCTTTCAAAATATCTTAATAAGCCTCAGTAATTGCAGTTTTATACACTGGCCTGAAAATGGTAAAGGCGGAGGCTATTACCCCCTCGCCTTATGATCATTAATTATTTAAA
>DJFR01000125.1:25122-25346 GCA_002432545.1 Flammeovirgaceae bacterium UBA5867
ATCTGGCAAAACGATAATCCACAAACGCGAACTCCTCATCCGCTCGCACAGGCCATGGTGCACGACTTTCCTGAAGTAGAAAATGCCGTAAGTCTTTCTCCTCTTTGGGGCCCTGGCCTTACACGCGAAACGTTCTCCATCCGAAACCCACAGAAAAATATTCAATACGATGAAACCGGTGTGCTAGCAGTTGACACCACATTCTTCAAAGTTTTTTCATTTCC
>DJFR01000124.1 GCA_002432545.1 Flammeovirgaceae bacterium UBA5867
GCGTGGTCTTTCGTGATCCAGACTATATTTATAGTCCGCTTCTCAAGCATTCCATTGAAGGAACCCTGGCGCTCACCAATCGTCAATGTGTGGTTAGCTTCATTGTATGAAAATGGTATAGTAGCATACTTACCTTGTTCATAGTTGTAGTTTACGCCTTCATCTTCGTAGAGCGTGAAACTTGCATCCTTACCAGTATATACATAGAGTGTAAGCGGATCAGCAGGTTTCTGAGAAGTGTACTGTATTTCCGGACCAACCGGTATAATTGAACCTTCTTTTACATATACCGGCATTCTATCCAGCGGAGCAACTGCTTTTACAGTCTGGCCACCGGTTAAATATGCACCCGTATAGAAATCATACCAGCCTGTAGTCGATGGCAAGTATATATCGCGGGTTCTGGCTTTATAAGTATATACCGGGTTGATGAGTAAGCTTGGACCAAACATATACTGGTCAGCGATTTCATATACTTTGTTATCTGCATGAAAATCCATGATAAGTCCACGCATAATGGTATAATTATCAAAGTAGCTATGGCCGGCCAGTGAATAGATATAAGGCATCAACAGGTATCGCAGTTTATCATAGTATACCAGGCTGTTATACTCAGTTGTACCTTGAGGGGCAATGTTATATATCTCACGCAGCGGGAACTGACCATGTGAACGGAACAACGGGCAGAATGCTCCGAACTGGAACCAGCGTGTATTCAATTCACGCCATTCATTTTGAGTTTCACCAGTCAGGTTATAGTATCTCTTCTCAACAGCAAAACCACCTATATCCATTGTCCAATATGGAATGCCGGATAAAGCGAAATTTATACCGGTAGCAATCTGGTCTTGCAGATCACTCCAGCGCGATACTATATCTCCACTCCAGGTTGCTGCGCCATAACGCTGCTGACCAGCGAATGCAGAACGAGTCAGAATGAACACGCGCTTATCAGGACTTGATTTACGTTGTCCTTCATAAACACCTTTTGCATTCATGAGTGAATATGCGTTGAAGTATTTTGCACCAGGCCCCATAGCGGTGGCCATGTTTATCTTGCGTTCTTCTATAGAGATGTTCGAGTGAATATCTGGTTCTGTAGCATCAAGCCACCATGCATCTACTCCTATAGAATTTAGGTTTTTGTCGATTTGTGTCCAGAAGAGTTTACCGGCTTCAAGGTTAAATGGATCATAGAAAGTGGATTCATATCCTATACCAACCCAATCTTTTCTTTTCTTCTCGATGTTGTGCATATAGAGGAAACCCTGCTTTTCCATCTCCTCATAATTGCTTGTGCCTTTATTGAATTTAGGCCACACCGAGATCATCAGGTTTGCATGCAGATCGTTATGTAATTCATTGATCATGCCCTTCGGATCGGGGAAGCGCTTCAGATCAAATTCGTGCGAACCCCATTTCGGATCTTCCCAATATTGCCAATCGAGCACAATGTTATCTACCGGTATATTTCGCTTGCGGTATTCTTTTACTACATCAATCATCTCCTGGCGGTTTCTGTAACGCTCGCGGCTTTGCCAGAAGCCCATGGCCCACTTCGGTGCTATAGGAGCTTTACCGGTGATGGTTCTGTAACCATTAATTACTTCGTCTGCATTGTTACCTTTAATGAAATAGTAGTTGATTTCATCACCTACTTCACTTGCAAGTGACAGACGGCTTTGCTCATCTTGTGCGAACGGATCAAGATGTTTTACTCCCAGATAGCCTGCGTCATCCGGTCTCCATTCTATTTTAAGAGTATGTTTTTCACCGGGCTTAACATCAACATTGAATTTGTTTGTCCACGGGTTCCAGTTCTGTCTCCACTTGTCAATAACGAGTGCGCCATCAACCCATATTTTAATATAGCCTGAAGAGTACACCAAGAACTTATGAGCACCTGCAGCATCAGAAGTAAATGAACCTTCCCATACTACTTTTCCTTTACCGGAAACATCTTTCGGGAAGCTGTCTACCTGAGGAGTTTCCAGAAATTCGTACTCAATCTTGTCTTCTACTTTTGTTTCTTTAAGCTTATCGCCTTCAACATAGTAGTCGGCTGTAAGGCCACCTTCTTTACCATCCTTTGTAAAAAGTTTCAGTGTGCTTAACGGTTGATACTCTCTCGGATCACCAAACTTGCTGATCGAGTAATTATCCCAAAGCAAACCATAGTTTTTGCTGGAGTATACAAAAGGAACTACATCAACAATGTTATGTTGTGTGAGCTCTACGTCTTCTCCTTTGTAATTCATCTGTCCGTTCTGATGACCACCCAGGCCGTAGAAAGCTTCATCCGCAGGTGATTCAAAAACCTGACGGATAGCGTACGATTTCAGACTGTCAACAGTTACCGGAGTGAAAGACTTGCCGCCACCCTGACGCTCCTGCAGAATTACCTGACCAGTGGTGTCCATGAAAGAAACTTCACCCGAAGTGAGTGAAATCTTTGCGCGAAGTGATTTTGTAATTAATGAAAGCGCATCAGCAGATTCTTCCAGTTTCCAGGAAGTAGATCCTTTCACTTCCGGAAGAACAACCAGGCTCTGGGCTGTTGAGAAAGTATCAGCCGGAGTTGCTGTTACGTGAATAATGTCATCGGAAATAACCTGAAGTTTTACACGTTTCGCGCCACCCTCTTTCGTATTGAGTGTTACAACAACGCCATCCTGAAGTTTTTCGTAATTCGATTTAGTAGAACATGCGCTTATTAAGAGCGCCAATAAAAGGTGTAACAGTAGTAGTTTTTTCATTCTCATTATTTGTCTTCGATGCAACCGGTTTCCAAGCGTAAAAACTCGTAATCGATTGCAGTAAAGGTAGGCTGAGAAGAGGCCTTCAATGGGTATTCAATTGTCTGATCGTAGAGGCTCAAACGTTTTCAGAAGGTATCAAAATGTTGCAAAACACTGGTTCAAATCGATTTAAAGAAGGAAATTTTGTTGCGATGTTGTTGCAACGCTGGTGTGGACAAATTTGAAGTTGAATTGTGTAACCTTCCCCTTAAAGAAAGACATTTGCCCCTGCAAGAACGCTTCAAAATTTGCGGAACAACTCGCCCCTTGAGTTAAGTAATAAATCTGTGTAAACAGATGTTTCTCAAACGACTGGTGGGTGAATATCGAGTAGATTAATAGAAAATAATAAAGGATAACGATGCTGCAATTGCAATATAAATCGCGATTTCAATGGCAAGCATGATCCTGCCCATGCGTTTCAGTTTTTCGTGTGACATCCCCTACATTAATGACATCAAAGCTACTAACTGAAAGCGCAGGCGATGGTCACAGAATCGCTTTGATATAGGTTCGAATTGTCTCTTTTTGGGTGATAATTATACTGCTCGCCTCCTTTTTCCTGCGGCATANNTTGAACCCGACTTGATAAGCAATTTCGGCTACTGTTAACTGACTTTTTTCAAGCAACTGTGCGGCTTGTTGCAAACGAATGGTTCGAATAAACTCCAACGGAGATTTTCCGGTAAGTGCAATGATCTTCTTATATAAATGCGCACGGCTTATACCAAGTTCACGACTCATATCCTCCACAGAGAAATCAGCTTTTGATACATTATCCTCCACACACTTGACTGCGTTTTGAATGAACTTCTCATCCAGCGGAGTGATGTTCAACTCACTCGCTTTTACATCAAGTTGTTTCGGGAATGAACGATGGAATTTTTCACGCTGCACGATCAGGTTCTGAATGCGCGAAGCAAGTATTTCAAAATTGAAAGGTTTGGTTATATAGTCATCGGCACCAGATTGAAAACCTTCCACCTTCTGTTCTTCTGCTGCGCGCGCAGTTAAAAGTATTACCGGTATATGAGACACGCGTTGATCAGACTTTATCTTCTTACAGAAATCAATACCATTCATCTCCGGCATCATAATATCGCTCACCACCAGGTCGGGTAAATCTTCCTGTACTTTCTTCCAGCCTTCTTTTCCATTCGGAGCTTCTACAATCTGGTAATCAGATTTTAAGTTATCCTTGAGATAAAATCTGAAATCTTCATTATCCTCTACTAATAACAACAAAGGTTTCTTAACAAGTCGCGCACCAGCGCTCTCTGTTACAGGTTCTTCTTCTATTCGCACAGGGCCTACAATCTCCTGTGTTATAATCTCAACCTGGTTCATCGCATCCTGCAACGGCAGCCGTACTGTAAAACGACTCCCTTTGCCCGACTCACTTTCTAGAGATATACTTCCGCCATGTATCTTCACAAACTCCTTCGTGATGGAAAGTCCTATACCACTACCTTGATTTACCATGCTCTTGGGAAGCTCATTCTGAAAGAAGCGCTCAAAAATTCTTTCCTGCTTATCGGGTGCTATACCTATACCCGTATCTTTTACTTCAATGCACAGCCACTTGCCGTCAGCTTCTGTTTTTTGCTCTACCCCTACCGTTACGGCTCCGTGTTCGGGCGTAAACTTGAATGCATTGCTTAACAAGTTGAATAAAATTTTCTCCAGTTTATCCTGGTCGAAAATAGTTACAAGTGAATTTACAGAGGAATTAAATTTCAACTCTATAGCTTTCTTCTCCGACAGATCGGAAAAAGAATATACCGCCTCCTTTATAAAATCGATAACATCTCCTTCTGAAGGATTGAATTTTATTTCCTGAACCTCAAGCTTTCTGAAATCAAGTAACTGGTTAACGAGATTTAGCAGTCGCTTGGCGTTGCGTTGTATCAGCAGAAATTGATTTTGCTGTTCCGGATCTTTCACCTGTTTCAAAATCTTTTCAATAGGTGTAAGAATGAGTGTAAGCGGAGTTCTGAATTCGTGACTCACGTTGGTGAAGAATTTTATCTTCATCATATCCAGCTCGTGCATGCGCATTGCCTCCTGTCGCTCCTGCTGAATGATGAACTTCATCTTCTCGCGCTGTTGTACAAGTCTTCGCGTAATCAACAATCCGGTAATGATCAACAGGAAATATATAACCAGTGCCGTACGCGTTTTCCAGAATGGAGGTAGTATTGATATTTTAAGACTCGTTCCTTTTTCGTTCCAGAAGCCATCGTTGTTGGCAGCAATAACATGAAATGTATACTCGCCCGGATCAAGGTTGGTGAACGTTACGCGTCTTGATTTACTATCGGCAGGCAACCAGTCGGTGTGAAAGCCTTCGAGTTTATATTTATACTTATTCTTTTCCGGATGAAAGAAATTGAGCGCAGCAAATTCGATCGAGAATACATCTTTACCGGGTGGAAGCTTGATCTCTGATGCAGTAGATATATCTTTTGGCAACAATACATTTCCGTCAACAACTTCTTCAGCTTTTATACTTTTATTGAAGAGTTGAAAATCTGTAAACACTACTTCGGGCACATCTTTATTCAACCCTAACTGCGATGGTTTAAAAATATTAAAGCCATTGGAACCTCCGAATATAAGTTCACCACGCGATGTTTTAAACGCAGCGTTTTCGTTGAATTGCTTTCCCTGCAAGCCTTCTGGCTCGCCATAGTTGCTAAAGGTATAGATTGCCTTACCATCGGGCGATGATGAAATTTTCATTTGCGACAATCCATTCGGTGTGCTCATCCAGATATCACCTCCGTCACCTTCCAATATGGTTAATATAGTATTGTGCGGAAGTCCATCGTCTTTAGTAAACGCTTTGAATGAATTGCTTTTACGATCAAACAAATTCAATCCACTCCCGGTAGCAATCCAGATACGTCCTTTAGAATCTTCGCGAATATCAAGCACTGCGTTGTTGCTGAGACTTTTCGGATTACTGCTCTCACTTTCGTAGTGTATAAATCGGCCGCGCTGGCGACTCAAAACGTCTATCCCGGCCGTTGTACCAATCCACAGATCACCTTCTCGATCTTCGGTAATAGCCGCTATATAATCTGAGCCTACGGAATTAAGATCAGTAGCACGATAGTGTGAGAACGATTGGGTTCGCTCATCAAATAAATTTAATCCTCCATTCAACGTACCGACCCACAATCTATGTCGTGAGTCTTCAAATATTTCCCATACACTTTGGTTTGATAAACTGGATGGATCAGAAGGATTATGATTATAGCGTATAAATTTCTTTCCATCGTAACACGTGAGTCCACCGTAATAGGTACCGATCCATAATTTCTTCGTATGATCAATGCATAAACTCACAATAACATCGCTACCTATACTATTCGGATTGGCGGGATTGTATCTATACTGTGTAAAACGCCCTGTACTGCGATCGAAATATAGCAGCCCTCCACCATTTGTACCGATCCATATATTTCCTTTATCATCTTCTACAAAACGATTCACATCTGCATAAGGGAGTCCGTACGCATTAGTAGGCGAGTGTTTATAAAGCGGAAAGCGAACAATATTCTCATGATAATAACTTACACCGCGCTTATAGGTGCCCACCCAAATAATTCCTTCACTATCCTTATACAATGTATTTATACTGTTTTGACTCAGACTCTTCTCATCTTCATCATCGTGCGTGATATAGCGGACTGAAAAATTCCGTTTATCAATCAGGTTAATACCTCCGTGATCCGTACCGATCCAGATCAGACCTTTGTTATCCTGCTCCATATCGCGAACGATATTCGTATTGAGATGCGCCCCCGGACTATCTTTATGTATATGTGTGAATGACTTGCTTGTGCCGTTGAAATAAAAAACTCCCTGGTTATCGTCTGCTATAAAGATCCAGAGGTCGCCATCTTTATCCGTTAGTAAGCGATACTTGCGTATAGCACCTTTGTTCTGTTTAAAGAGGTAATCATTCCTATAGGTAACATAATGCTTGTTACCCTTCACTCCGATCTGTTCAATAATACCATTGGCATGAATGATCCAATGATTGCCCTTTACATCCTGAACCAACGATGTTACCGAATCGGATGCTACACTCTGCGCATCTTTTTGATGATGACGTATTGAGACAGACTCATTCGTTGAGACCGTATACCGAACGAGACCGGCAGATGCATGAATGAACCAGAAGTTTCCTTCGTAATCTTTTACAACATTACTGAGTGAGCCTTCCGGAATTTTATAGGTATCGTAAAAAGCAGAAAGATCTTTCTGGAATTTTTCAGTCTGTGGATCATATAGCGTCAGACCAGTTGTAGTCAGTACACCGATACGACCATCCGGAAGTTCAAAAAGATCCTGTACAGAATTATGAATGAGTGATGTTGTATCGCGGGAGTCGTGCTGAAATACTTTTACCGTATAACCATCATATCGGTTGAGTCCGGCAGCTGTGCCGATCCAGAGAAACCCACGCTTATCTTTTAGAAAAGACAGTACCTCGTTATGTGAAAGTCCATCGTTAACATTCACATGCATAAACTTGTACGGCTCAGGTTGTGCTTTTACCTGGGCTGCATACGCGAGCAAAACTATAATCGTGCAAAAAATCCTCTTATCCATTCAACCAGTCACTAACCTGCATGCAATTTACGGAATGCATATTATTAAAAATCATATATGTTATGCCGCTAAACTATAAATGAAATTTAAGAAGAGTACGTTATCAGGCTGCCAGTTTCAGAATCTTTGAGATTAACAGATCAAATACTTCTACCAGGATCAATACTATAATGATGTATTCCAGGATGCTGCTTTCGCGCTGGTGAATGATTTCGCGAAACACAGAAAGATTGTCTTCAATGATACGCAAGGTATATTCTACCTCACTAAACCGTATACGCAAGTCGAAATACTTCATCAATCCCTGGTGAAGCTTATCAAGATACTCATCATCCCACACCAGGTCTGGTGCATCGAAGATGTAAATATTTTCAGCTATATCATTTTGTGTATTGAGCGCTTTGCCAATAAAGCGCATCATATTATTTCGGCTTATCTTCAACTTCCCCGTAAGCTCAAGTTGCCTTGCAAAACTTTTCACTTCGGTGAGCAGCGTTTCGCTTACACCGTGATAGTAATCGAGTGCTACAGATTGCGCCAGGTTGAACATCGCGATGCGGATAACCTGGTCGTCAAGCCGATCGAGTACAATGCGATCAAAGTCAAATGCAATGCCCGTTCGATCTTCAACAATCACCTCGTGGTCATCGCGCATCCAGTTCAAAGACGGATTCTTTTGAAAACCCGAAACGGTTTTTATAGCCCACTTCATTTCGTCTTCATTATAACCTGCAAACACCACTACACCATAATTAAAGTAATATTGATACTTGCCGCCACTGAAATTATAGTATAGCTCGGACGATGAGTCTGCCAATGGTTTAATATCCAGGAACGATTTTATTCCTTTTATGTCCAATTGACTGGCTATAAGAAATGCTGAGAGTTTTACCGTTTGTGTCATACGCTTACTGCCTATAAAGTTAAAAGAATAGCGTTACAGTGAAAGTCGCTGGAACAATAGCGACATTGTCCGTAATAAACCGATAACATATCTTTTATATGAAAGGATATTTGAAAACTGGTTTTAAAATCGAGATTTGCGACTTATAAAATTCAATTATCTATACATGCTGCTATAATGACGGCAACCTGTATCTAAATAGAACCCGAATGAAAAAATTTGCAGCGCTTTGTTTGCTTACGCTTTTAAGTTATGGATACGCCCATGCCTGGGGACAAACCGGTCATCGCGCCACCGGATGGATCGCTGAAAGATATTTAACCAAAAAAGCTAAACGGGAAATGGACCGGATTCTTTCTGGTCAGTCGCTAGCCATAGCGAGTACCTGGATGGACGAGATCCGCTCCGACTCTACCTATAATTATACAGCCGATTGGCATTGGGTAACGATTCAGGATGGGCAGACTTATGAACAAAGTGTAAAGAATCCAAATGGCGATGTGATCCAGACGATCGAACGCATCATTACCGAATTGAAATCGAAAAAGTTTACCGGTAAAGAAGAAGCTGAAAGAATTAAGATGCTTATTCACCTGGTGGGTGATATTCACCAGCCGTTACACGTGGGTGGCGGGAACGACCGCGGTGGTAATGATGTGAAAATCATGTGGTTTCGCGTAGACAGCAACCTGCACCGTGTATGGGACAGTGATATGATTGATGACACAAAACTGAGCTACACCGAACTGGCGCAGTCACTCGACAAACCAACACCAGTACAATTAGCAGGTTGGCAAAATACTTCGGTTCGCGATTGGGCTTACGAGAGCATGGCATATCGCAAGCAGGTATACGAGTATGGTGCAGGTAAACTTGGCTACCAGTATGGGTACAAACATTTTAATGTTGTGCGTACGCGTTTACTGCAGGCCGGAGTCAGGCTGGCAGGAATTTTAAATGAGATCTACGGATAATTATATTTGCATCACAAATAAGGGAGTGGAATAGGATCACTGAGAAAGTTTGAAGAAAATATTCGCAGATTTTTTAGTGAGGATTTTGAATTTTAAACCACAACTCCGTAATATTGCACTCCCAAATTCAAACGAATTCCTCCTTAGCTCAGCTGGTTAGAGCATCTGACTGTTAATCAGAGGGTCCTTGGTTCAAGTCCAAGAGGAGGAGCAAAAGCCACCAAGTCCGGTGGCTTTTTTTTGTTGTATACAATTTAAACCGTTATGAGTTACTGTATTTATATTCTTTACTCGCCATCCATTGATAGATATTACATTGGAATGACTGAGAATCTTGAGCAGAGAATCAATCACCACAATAACCCAATCCGCTTGGAGAAGTTTACTGCCAAAGGAACAACCTGGCAATTATTTATAGCTATACCATGCAACAACAAGCAGCACGCATTAAAACTCGAGAAGGCAATCAAAGCAAAGAAGAGTCGTGTGTTTATTGCGAATTTGAAAAGATACCCTGAGCTCGTTGAAAAAATAAAAATACAAACGAGCATCTGACTGTTAATCAGTCCCGATAGTTATCGGGATGGTTCAAGTCCAAGAGGAGGAGGAGCAAAAGCCACCAAGTCCGGTGGCTTTTTTGTTTTCACTCAAAACTGTTTTATTTCCCAGGATTAATTTTAAAGTTAAAGTCCTCGATATTAGCCATTCCTTTTTTACTACAAAGGTCTTGTAGCTTTTCCTTGTATTTAGTATATAATTCTATTGGAATCATCATTCCCTGAATCACTCCCATTGACGCGTCTATAACTCTAAAATCGACTGAACCAACTTCCTCGTTGTCGATGTATATAGATCCTTCATAGAGAAATCTAGTATTGTTTTCGAAACTCTTTAATTCTCTTCATCAATTGAAGATATTCGTCATTCTGGATATTGTGACCAAATGACTTTAATAGAGACTTAAGCTCGTTATATACCTCCTCATCAGCCTCGATATAATTTCCGGCAACATCACGCATATCACCACATTCAAAACAAACATTCAAACTTTCAACAATTTCGTTGTCTTTCGATCGAAAGACTAACGCATCGCGGTAAAATGGAGTACACATCCAATCCATCTTTCCTACAAACTGTCTACTAATTATCGTCTTCAATGTATCGTATTCATCTGTGCCCTTTCGTATCTTAAAGATTTTATCAGCCGTATTATTCAACTGCTTATCTATACTCAGTACTTGACTCAACCCGGTCACATAAAGACTATTCCCGATGAATTGCGACTCAAATTTAGGTCCACGATTGAACGAGTATGTTTCTATGAAATCATAATGTAATGCGTCAATGTACTTCTTAATTGAGATACTTTTATTTCTCATCGCATCCTCCTAGTTTATGCTCTATTTGAGTCCGCAGTACGTTGCTATAATTCCCTCCATAACTATTCACTAACTCCAATAATCTTAAAAGCTGCTGGCGATTCAATTTATCGATAGTCCAATTCGTGTAGAAGCAGCTACCATGCTCTAATAAGTAGATCCATGCATCCAATTCCATTGTACGCAACGGAATATCAAGCTCAAGAAGAACTTGACGAGATAAACGCAAAAAATGAGTATGCTTATTTGAGTTTTGCCTAAATGTCATAATAGCTGTATTTCAGTATATCAACCTGCTTATAACAATCAAACTAGCAAGGTGTCCAATACTGAAAACCAATAAGTTTGTCACCTCTAAAAGTAAAGATAACTCCATCATCAGTATCCTGTGAATATAGAAGTATTGAATCAGCATCAGGAGATTCCCGAAAATGATTTCTTGCCGCATCACCAAACATCTCAATAAATTCTGCCCGAGTCGTCAGTCCACTCAGCTTTTTATCGGCATACCGGAGCTCTAAAAATCCCTTCGCGTCAAATGCTATTTTATGTAAGGTAAATTTTTCCTTATCACTACCGATATAATTAAAGGTCTTATAATCTAAAAAATAGTAAGGTGCACCGGGCTGATCGTTTGTAAATGCACCACATTCATAATTAGCATCAACGAAATCAGGTTTACCAAATGATTTAATAATTTCTTCCCTTGTTGAAATTAACCCAAGACCATTAAATGATATTTTTTCCAGATTGATACTTCCATCTTGTGCACAAGCAGCAACTTCTGCCATCCAAAACAATACAACCAGTTGCACTTTCATAGCTTCTCAAACATTGCTACTACTGAATCTTTCTCGAAAAATCAGATATAACAAAAAGGCAAATACGCCAACCGGCCTGTAAAAAATGGTTGCAACCATTATATATTTTGTTTTTATAGCATGCTTTCTGATGTCGCGTTGTACGATGAGAGCCGTTACGACATTAAGCAGTGAACTAAACGCAAGTGGTATATACGTGTGAAACAACATATTCCTGATCACATCATCACTAAATTCCTCACTCGATATCAGATGTTGAAATGCTACGGTTATAATTGAAAACGTTGCTAAAATTAAGGCATACTTACCGATTAGATTTTTGGCTATCATTGCTCGGTTTGAGTTAGTGTAGTGGTCAATAAGTAGAATAGTCCTCCGAAGATTGGCAACACAATCGAAAGTAAACAGATAGAGATTGCATTTTTTTGTTGCTGTAACCTAATTCCTATTACTACTCCAAAGGCAATTTGTCCTATCCAGCCACGATAGTTTGCAAATCCATACAGCCAATGATCTGGAACAATGAGTGGCACAACGATGGCAACTATCACGTTAATAAAAGCTAATCCTATAAGCAGAAGAATTACTTCGCGCAGTTTGCGCCAGAATTGTTCACTACTCATCAGCTCATGAGACTTACGATGAACCCTGTCTATTATATCATCCATAGTTATATTGAGTCAGAATCAATAATTAGTCTTAGATTCTCTTTCGCCCATTCATTGTTCTTGTCGAGGCTTAGAATCTGATTATAAGTTTCTATGGCTTCATCGTAGTTTCCTTTTGAATGAAGGTCATACGCTTTCTCCTCCAGCTTAGAAACCTCAATTATTTTCAAATTCGCTTGCGCAAATTCACTATCAGGTTCCCTATTAAGAATCTCTTTATAAATCTCAGATGCCTCCTCTACTTTTTTGTCGTTGTGAAGATGATATGCCCTGTTGGAAAGAAACGCTGTAGAAAACGGACTCCAGAAAATTGCAGAGACTATAAATAGAAGTGAAATTACGCCAATTGTCAATCGTGTTCGGTCGGCCAGCTTAAATATATAAGCGATAATCATACCCCACAACACCCCACTAATGTGACCTGCATTTCCTATAGCTAACGCTCCGGTTTGCGTCAAAACTATACACAACACCAACCAAAAGATAAATTGATATACTATACTCTTGGCTAGGTAATTCTTATACGCATCGGTTGTCCTGCTCATCACAACTATAAAACCGAAGAAAGCGTAAACTACTCCAGAAATTCCTATTCCAGTGGAGGATGAAAACGCAAGTTCACCGGCTGAGCTAACCAAAGCAGAACTCAAAACAAAAGTCCCATAGAAAACTTTACTGGTCTCAAATTCTATTTTCTTACCTAAGATCCAGAGCCAATAAAGATTAAAGCCAATGTGCCAGATTTCAATGTGCAAAAAATTTGAAGTAATGAGCCCCCAATAGCTTCCATCAAAAATATCGATAGCTGATGGCGCACCCCACTTCTTATAAATTTCCCAATCACCGGGAGCATCCTCCAGATTAACACCGACAAATAACGCAATACATATCAAGCCACATATACATGTAAGTATGGGGATATATTTCTTGAAAGCATTGTCTATTATTTTTTCTGATTCAATTACCTCGGACATAAGAATACGTTTGTATCGGCTGTTTGGTAGGATAAATTATCTCCTTGAATCGCCATTTTAATTGTCGGGTAACCAGTTTTTTTGAATATCAGTTTTAACTTAACACTCAAGAGAGGCAACTAACTCGACCGTGTCTGCTTTGCCTCTCTATCAGCCTTGGCGGTCTTCATCAACCACATCTTTAAATCAACTAATCTTTGCTTCACATTCCTCTGCAAAATCCGTTTAACAAAATAACCTGCAAGATTGAAAGGAAATCGCAGCGAAAAGGAATATAAAAATGTCACCTTCGTAGCTCCCGTTGTTTCTTCTTTAAAAGTCCATGACGCTACGAATTCTTTAAACATATAGGGACCCTTCGTCATCTTTACTGCTGTAACTTTAGGTCTGTTAAATGAAACATACTGCGTCTCCATTCCCAATCCGTTTCTGGACACACACCATGCCTTTACTCCTTTGCCTGCATGGGTTGCGTTGTCTAATAAATAGGCTTCTATTAGAAATGTATCCCACTTCAGTCTATTATTGTAATCTTGAGTATAGTCAAATACAAATTCAGGTTTAACCATAATCTCAATAGTTTCCGAAAACTTAATGGCGTTCATTTCTCTGACCTTTCTTCATTATGTATCTCAAACCCATATCATATTGCAGCTGGATACATTGCTTGTCTATTTTTTCGCCATACGTTGGCCAAGTATGTAGTGCTGTGAACCATATATATCGCAAATCTAATTACAAGTTCAAATAAAAACTACGCAAGCCCAACCTATGCATTTCGATATTAACTAAAACAAGATGAGCGCAACATGAATATATATAACTATATATTTCAATGTCCGGCACACGATCTGAAAAACATCAAATACCTGACTGCGGGTCTATATATATCAGGAGCCTATTGCAAGCTGACGGAAAAGAAGCTGAGCTACCCAGACAAGTAAATTGAGCCGTAGACGAAAGTACCGATTCCATACAAAGGCTGACCTTTGCTGCTGTTAATCAACTAAAATAATTGCAGCAAATGACAACAATTAAAAAAATAGCGTTGGGCAAAACCGGACCATCAGTGTCCAAACTTGGCCTGGGGTGCATGCGCATGTCGGCCGTGTGGGGTGGCCCATTGAAGGATGAAAATGAAAGTATTTTAACCATTCAGAAAGCGTTAGATAATGGTATTAACTTTTTGAACACCGGGGACTTTTATGGAAGTGGTCACAATGAATTACTCGTTGGTAAAGCAATCAAAGGCAGAAGAGACGATGCATTTATCAGCGTTAAGTTTGGTGGTATAGTATATGGTGGACAATTTATCGGATTAGACTTACGCCCTATAGCCATCAAGAATTTTATCAATTATTCGTTAATACGTTTGGGGGTGGAGACCATTGATCTCTATCAACCCTGCCGGCTTGACAACAGTATACCGATGGAAGATGTGATCGGAACTATAGCCGATCTCATCAAGGAAGGAAAAGTACGTTATCTGGGCGTTTCAGAAATAACGGCTGATCAACTTCGCAAGGCGCATAACATTCACCCTGTTACGGCATTGGAGATAGGTTACTCACTGGCTGATCGCCAGATAGAGAGTGATCTTCTTCCCACAGCCAAAGAGTTGGGTATAGGTGTTGTTGCTTTTGCCAATACAGCCGAAGGACTGCTCACCGGAGAAATGAAGGCGCCTCTTCCGGCTGAAAGTTATCAGAATCACTTCTCACGTTTTCAAGGAAATAACCTGGTAAAGAATCTCGAAAAAGTAGAGGTATTAAAACAGATGGCAAAGGAAAAAGGATTCTCTCCTACACAATTAGCAATAGCCTGGGTAAATGCACAGGGCGATCACATCATGCCTTTGGTAAGTATGAACCGAAGATCACGTTTAGATGAAAATTTACAGGCCATGGAAATAAAGTTTACTCCGGAAGAGTTAAATATACTTAACACACATTTTGCACCTGGGGCGATTGTGGGCGGTACTTACCTGCAGCGGTAACTATAGCAAAAAAAGCTCGCTCCGTTTTATAACTTTAAGCCATGACAAACCCGACTGAAATAATCCCCGGAGTCATTTTTTACTCGTATTACGCAACCATGCGTAAAGAGAAAGTAGGCTTCCTCAGACATCATACACTGGTGTTGCAGGTTTCAGGACACTTTACACTGGAGACATCTGCTCAGAAAGTTTCGATGGGCAAAGGTGAGATGTTATTGATTGGCAAAAATCAACTGGGTACACTTACCAAAATGCCAGCGTCCAATGAAGAGAATTATGAAACGGTAGTTATTTCACTTCAGGAAGATCTGCTCAGAAAGATTGCATTGGAGGAACAAGTAGAGGTCCGGCAAAAATATACCGGACCTCTGAATATTTTAATTCCAACAAATGATTTTCTCAGAGGCTACTTTCAATCGGTGATGCCGTACATCCGAAATCCGGCAGAAGCAATAACAACAGATATAGGTATATTAAAAGTAAAGGAAGGCGTAAAATTATTACTACATGCCATGCCGCAGCTTTCTAATTTGTTGTTTGATTTTTCAGAGCCTCACAAGATCGACCTGGAAGAATTTATGCTCGACAATTTCCATTACAATCTTCCTATTGAAAAGTTTGCCGGACTCACCGGCAGAAGTCTTGCGGGTTTCAAGCGTGACTTTCAAAAAACATTTGGTATGGCGCCTCGTCACTGGCTACTTGAAAAAAGGCTCACAGAAGCCCGTAATCTCATAGAGAATAAAAACAAAAAACCATCTGCAATTTATCTTGATTTAGGATTTGAAAGTCTCTCCCATTTCTCGCACTCTTTCAAGAAAAAGTTCGGCAAAGCACCTACTGAGTGGACAAGCAGAGCAATTAATTAATCTATCGCGTCTTCAATAGCCACACTATAAATGACTGGCATCAGCGAAACTGATGGCGCAGCTATCGTTAAACCTATATTTTTTTATAATGCCGCAGTTGTCTAGTACAGCATGAGCTATATATGTATATATTCCAGTAAAGAGAAGCATTGCTTGCCTGTTACAAGAGAATAATCAAGATATGGAGTCATTACCTCGTTTAGCGAACTTTTTCTCCCGATGGCGATCAGGAATGCGCCTCAAACCCATATCGTATTGCAGCCTCAAGTACATCAGTGTTTATATCTTTCAGAGCNNTTGAACTTGATGCAATACCCGCTTACGCTGGCTTTGCCTATTTTTTCTCCATACGTTTTGGCTAAATATGTCTTATCATCGATACCAAGTATATAGACAGAGATTCCTGTTTTATTCGCACTAATACCAATTTGATAAAACTCTCTGGTTGTTCCATCTGCATATTTCATAGTATAATGTCCATAGCCTATATTAGGATTGGAAACAGTTTTACCCTCGCTGTTCTTACCATCCAGGAACCATAACTTACATGCTGGCTTTATCTCCTGAATGATGCTGTGCAACGCTTGCATGTCGCTACGCTTTGGTTCAGGTTGACTATTAATATACTCTTGTATCTCTGCTGGTACGTTCATAATAAAATCATAGTCCGCTTAAGCATACGCGATCTAAAAAATAAGAAGTAATCATTCACCACCGACTACATTAAAATCTGTTATCAGTTCGACAATCTTTCCATTTGAGTCTGTNNCCCCAGTAAGTCGGATAAGAACCGTCACCCCAACCTGAAGCAAACATAATCACATTATGATTGTCACCTTGCTTGGGATAATGATTGTCCCAATCTCCCTCGTCACGTGAACGCGGATGTTGCCCGGACGTGGTTTTAAATTCCTGAGCTAACACATCATCATAGTAGTTTTTATCAGGATTGTCCTTATAATATTTATCCATGACTGAATTAAAAATGGTATTAGTCTCCAGGTCTGTGAAACACCCGAGGCCGGCATCTACTCCATATCCGAAGAACTCTCCNNGCTTGAATGTCAGAAAATTGAATTTTGGCAAAGGCAATTCGATAGTGATCTTCTTCAACTTTGTATATCAAAATTTTAACAGGATACTTTCCCGGATTTACTTTCATCTTGAAAGGTTTATTATCAAAAATAAAAAACGGATCTCCGGCAACAATTTTTCCGGTTGGAAGGTGCAGTTCTCCAATAGAAACCTCTTCCAGGTCCGCAGTATCCAGAAGAGATTTTAAATCAAATGCTAATTTATCAGATACAACAGCCTTTGTTTTACAACCAAATAGTAGCCCCAGGAATCCCATTATAATTAAAGTTACTTTCATCAATATTT
>DJFR01000184.1 GCA_002432545.1 Flammeovirgaceae bacterium UBA5867
CTTCATGTCCCTGATCTACCAGACGAATGAATGTACCACCCATAGAGATCACATCATCATCAGGATGTGGTGAGAAAATGATAACACGTTTCGGAAAAGGATTCGCACGTTCCGGACTATATGTATCATCAGCATTCGGTTTACCGCCGGGCCATCCTGTTATCGTATGCTGAAGGAAATTAAATACTTTGATGTTTACCTGGTATGCAGAACCATACTCGGTAATGATATCGCCCATACCATGCTCCATATAGTCATGGTTGGTAAGTTTCAATACAGGTTTACCCATCGTCTGGCACAACCATACAACGGCTTTACGAATGAGTGCTTCATTCCAATCGATGCTGTCAATCAACCATGGAGTTTTAATACGCACGAGTTCTGACGAAGCCGCTTCATCCAACACTACGATACAATTGTCGTGCTTCTGTAAGAACGATGAAGGGATCTGATCTGTAATCGGTCCTTCAACAGCCTTCTTGATAACTTTCGCTTTACCTTCGCCCCATGCCATCATGATAACACGCTTGGCTTTAAGGATTGAACCAACCCCCATAGTAATCGCTTTGCGCGGAACATTTTCTTCACCGAAGAAATCACTCGCGGCATCGATACGTGTCACCTGGTCGAGTGTAACAAGACGTGTAAATGATTTCTCAGTAGAACCCGGTTCGTTGAAACCGATGTGACCGGTACGACCTATACCGAGTATCTGTATATCTATACCCCCGAGTGCATCGATCTTCGCTTCATATTCACGACAGAAGTCTGCTACTTTTTCCTTCGGCAAAGTTCCGTCTGGTATATGAATTTGATTTTTAGGTATATCTATATGATTGAAAAGATGTTCGTTCATGAACCTCACATAACTCTGCAGGTTATCAGGCTGCATCGGGTAATACTCATCGAGGTTGAAAGTATATACATGCTTGAAGCTGAGACCTTCCTGCTTATGCATGCGAACAAGCTCGGCATATACACGTGTAGGCGTAGACCCCGTGGCCAGGCCAAGAACGCAGTTTCTTCCCTCCTGTTGACGGTTTTTAATCAGGGCTGCAATCTCGCGGGCAGCAAATTCAGAAGCCTCGCCTGAGCCGGAAAAGATTTTTACGGGGATTTTTTCAGAAGCAATAAGGTCGTTGTTCATATTTTTGGTTGAATGATTAACTCTATTGAGAACTAAAGTACTTTAAAACATGCGAAATTTTCAAGTGTTTGCGGTAACATAATTTATGAACCCCTTCAGAACCGTTTTAAATGCAGGTGTGTCAACGCACACAATTTCTTTGTCGGATAAAATTCTGACACTCGGATCATGCTTTGCCGATGCCATTGGCTCCCGGCTCATCCGATCGAAGGTGCAGACGCTGGCCAATCCGTTCGGAGTTTTGTACAACCCGCACTCCATTCACAGGCTTCTGCAATACGCAGTCTTTAACGAGCCGGTGCCGGAACACACCTTCCTGAAACATCACGATATATACCTGAATTACGACTTTCATTCCGAGCTGTCGGCTTTGCAGAAAGAGGCGTTGCAACATACCCTGTGCAACATGATTGGCTCTACCCATCATTTCTTAAAAGACGCACAATGGCTGTTCATCACCTACGGCACGGCATGGGTATATGAGCGCGAAGATACCGGTGAGGTTGTAGCAAACTGCCATAAACAACCGGCAAGCCAGTTTCAGAAATCGCTTCTAACACATGAGCAGATCATACAATCCTTTGATACTATATATAAATCGCTGAAAGAGTTCAATCCGGATATACGTATTATTTTAACCGTAAGTCCTGTGAGACACATTAAAGATACGCTGGAGTTGAACAGTGTAAGTAAAAGTATACTTCGCGTAGCTTGTCATTCGCTGCAAGAGACCTATAACGATGTTGAGTATTTTCCAGCGTACGAACTTCAGCTTGACGACCTGCGCGACTATCGTTTTTACAAAGCTGATATGATCCATCCTTCCCATGAAGCCGAAGACTATATATGGGAGCAATTTGCTTTCCGCTATTTCGATGCTCCGTTAAAAGACTTCCTGGATAAATGGAAGACCATTCAGCAGGCGTTGGCTCATAAACCTTTTCACCCGACATCTGATGCACATCAAAAATTTTTAAAGGATACACTTAAAAAACTGGAAGAACTAAAATCGCGGGTTAATGTTGATGAGGAGATTGCTTTTGTAAAAGCCCAGCTTCAGTAACATTACCGGGTATGATTATTTGCACCAACACGTCATCCCTGAACTATATTTCAATACGCCTATTATCTTGTTAACTATATTCGAGCATGAACAGACTCAGCCATTCAACTTCGCCTTACCTGTTACAACACGCCCATAACCCTGTTGACTGGTTTGAGTGGGGACAGGAAGCACTTGAAAAAGCAAGGCAGGAGGATAAACCTATATTGGTAAGCATTGGCTATTCATCATGCCATTGGTGCCATGTAATGGAACGTGAATCATTCGAGAACAACGACATCGCACAGGTAATGAATGAACACTTCGTATGTATAAAAGTAGATCGCGAAGAACGTCCTGACATCGACCAGATATATATGGATGCCGTGCAGGCATTGGGTGTAAATGGCGGATGGCCGCTCAATGTATTTCTTACACCGGAGCAAAAGCCTTTCTTCGGAGGAACGTACTTCTCCCCTGCTGCCTGGGTTCAGATTCTTACCAATATCAACCGCGCCTTTCAGGCAAACCGGAAAGAGATTGAAAGCACAGCTACAGAACTGAGCCTGCATTTGCTCCGCTCTGATGTAGCACGCTTCAAGCAGGAACCTGTTGATACCGAGCTGGGCACCGACCTGGAGGATATATATAAAAAGCTCGCAGTTCATTTCGATACCAAGTGGGGTGGCATGGACCGCGCTCCTAAATTTGTGATGCCGGCCGTGTGGCAATGGCTGCTTCGTCACTATCACATCACGCAGCATGACCGCGGACTGCACCAGGTTATCCTTACGTTGAAAAAAGTAGGCATGGGGGGTATATATGATCAGATCGGTGGAGGCTTCGCGCGATACTCGGTCGATGGCGAATGGTTTGCTCCTCACTTCGAGAAGATGCTATACGACAATGCACAATTGATGACGCTATATGCTGAAGCTTATGCTATAACAAAAGATGAAGAATTCAAGACCATTGTATATGAAACGTTTCAATGGCTGCAGCGCGAAATGACAAGTGATGCAGGTGGCTTCTACTCTGCCCTTGATGCCGACAGCGAAGGTGTAGAAGGTAAATATTATGTTTGGACAAAATCAGAATTAGATACACTGCTAAAAGAAAATGCAGCGCTGGTTGAAGCATACTTTAACGTTACTCCCGAAGGCAACTGGGAACATGGTAATAACATTTTAACCCGCCTCCAAACGGATAAAGTATTTTTGAATACGCACCATCTGGATGAACAATCGTGGAACAGCATTTTAAAACGGAGCAAGAATATACTTCTGCACGAGCGCGAGAAGCGAATAAAACCGGGACTCGATGACAAGATTATTACTGCCTGGAACGCCATGATGATCGTTGGACTAACCGATACCTACCGTGTCTTCAACGATGCTATATTTCTGAAAGCAGCGGTTAAGAACATGCGCTTCCTGGAAAATGAATTGATGGAAGGCACCAAAATGTACCGGTCCTTTAAAGGAAGCAGGTCGAAAGTAGAAGGTTTCCTCGATGACTATGCATATGTAATACAGGCATACCTGAAACTATACCAGGCAACGTTCCAGGAGTACTGGCTTAACCGCGCTGCTTTACTGTTGGAGTTCACGCTCGATAAATACTTTGATGAAGCCGAAGGATACTTCTTCTATACCGGGCATGATGCCGAGGGATTGATTGCCCGCAAGAAAGAAATCTTTGATAATGTTATACCTTCCTCTAACGCCATCATGGCACAGAATCTATACCAGCTTGGCGTTATACTCGATCGCGATGACTGGAAGATAAAAGCGATTGCCATGACTACATCTTTTGCACATCTCATAAANNGGTGAAGCGTTGGATGAACTTCGCAGTGCGATACAGACTTCGTTCCATCCGTTTGCACTTTATATGGGCACGAAAACAACCAGCGATCTTCCGCTGGTAACAGACAAAACGTTGGTAGATGGTCGCACAACGGTGTATGTATGTCGTAACAAAACGTGTTTGTTACCGGTACACACCGCAGCTGAAGCAAGCCGCATGATCGCCACACAATAACTATATTATTTTCGGTCGCTGCTTATCTGCAGGTAATTGATTATATTCGATTATCATGCTGTTAAGCCTCTCCATTGTATTGGGTCTTTTTAAACCGCAGGGTATAGTTGTGTTATTAATAACACTCGGTATACTTTCACCCGTTTACACCTATGGACAGCAAGTAACCGGATTTTACTTTACCGTAGAGTGTTCAAAATATACCAACAAACCCAAACCGGTAACACTTGGCACAAACAAGTTGCAGGTTTGCACTATGCTGCAGCCTGTTGTTTCCATTGAGGAGTTCGAAGCGATCAGCGAGTTATTCGAAATACCGGAGCAGAACTTTGCATTCTTTGATGTTACCCTCTCGGATAAAGCACATCAGACTCTAAAAAAAGTAGGCGCCACGTTTTCGTTCAACGATCTTGTTTTTGTAATGGACGATGAAGTGGTATTTCTTTTTGCCGTAGAGACCTCGAATCCCACCAAGATCTTCAGAATTACCGATACCAATCACTCCCGCGATCTGAAGCGAATCTACACCAAACTAAAGTTGCTCACCGTAAAAGAGTAATCATCGGTCAACATCCATTATTATTGCCGGGAAAAAATAGCTTTTTTTGGGAAGTGGAAATCTTCGATCAACCCGATACAGTCAACACACGCTTTGCAGAACTCCTGCTGCCCGTACCCATACCCAAACTTTTTACTTACCGGGTTCCGCACGCATGGAATGATCATGTGCTAATCGGGCAACGTGCTATTGTCCAATTCGGTGATCGTAAGATTGTTACCGGTATAATTCTCGCACTCCATAACCAGGCGCCCAAAGAATACGAAGCAAAATATATCCTTGACCTGCTCGATAATTTTCCCGCTGTCAATGATATACAGGTAAAGCTGTTTCAATGGATGGCAGATTACTATCTCTGCACATTGGGAGAAGTGATGAATGCCGCGCTTCCTTCGGGACTAAAACTTTCCAGTGAGTCAATCGTGCAGCTGCATCCGGCTTTTAACCTCGAAGAGTCAAACCATTCATTCTCCGAAAAAGAACTTATACTTTTAAAACGCCTGCAGCATGAGTCACTCGGTTACTCCGATATAGCGAAGCTGCTTGGCACCAAGCATCTATATACCATTCTTAAATCGCTAACCGGTAAAGAAGCGATTATACTCTTTGAAGAGATCCGGGAAAAATACAGACCTAAGACTGAAAAGAAAGTTCGTCTCACACCCGACTATAATACTTCAGAAGCACTGGAGAATCTCTTCAGCACCATCGCTAACAAACCCAAGCAGGAAGACGTTATTCTGAAATACCTGCAGCATGTACCGGTCATTCATCACCCGGAAGCAAACAAGCAAGGTATAGCGAAGAAGAAACTGATCACGGAAGATATATCCGAGTCATCGCTCAGCACCCTGATAAAAAATAAAGTGTTTGAAGAATTTGAAGTGGTGGTGCCGCGCTTTGACAGTGAAGATAAAACAGATCCACCCATCATTCTGCTAAGTGAGGAACAAGACCGCGCACAAGCCGCTATATTTAAAAGTTTCGAAACACAAGGTGTAGCCCTGCTGCATGGTATTACCGGCAGTGGCAAGACTGAAATATATATCAACCTGATCAAAAAGGCACTTGACAGCAACACGCAAGTGCTATACCTGTTACCGGAAATTGCACTTACCACGCAGATCGTACAACGACTCAAAAAAGTATTCGGCTCTTCCATGGGTATATACCATTCCAAATTCTCGGATGCCGAACGGGTTGAAGTATGGAACGGTGTGCTGCAAGGTAAATTTAACTTCATTGTAGGCGTTCGCTCCTCTATATTTTTACCGTTCGATAACCTCGGGCTTATCATTGTAGACGAAGAACATGATTCATCGTACAAGCAACAAGATCCTGCTCCCCGCTATAATGCCCGCGATGTAGCGATGGTGATGGCGCAGCTGCATCACGCCAAAGTATTACTGGGCTCTGCTACACCTTCCATCGAATCGTATTACCAGGCACAGCAAGGTAAATATGGTTTGGTTGAACTGAACAAACGCTTTGGTGACGCACAGTTACCACAGGTTGTATTGGCTGATATGGGCCGCGAGCGAAAACAAAAAACAATCAAAGGTGAATTCTCCGGACTACTCCTTAAGAAGATAGATGAGACACTAAAACAAAAAGAGCAGGTTATCATTTTTCAAAACCGGAGAGGTTATTCTCCGATGGTGAACTGTGAAGACTGCGGCTGGGTGCCCAAGTGTGTGAACTGTGCGGTGAGTCTCACCTATCATCAATTCAGAAATGCATTGGTATGCCATTACTGTGGGTATAAAGAATCATTACCACAACTATGTCCTACGTGTACATCTACTCGAATCAAGACCGTTGGTTATGGTACTGAAAAACTGGAAGAAGAATTAAGTCTTCATTTTGCAGATGCGCAC
The DNA here is from genome assembly GCA_002432545.1 of Flammeovirgaceae bacterium UBA5867. Classification (GTDB taxonomy): domain Bacteria; phylum Bacteroidota; class Bacteroidia; order Cytophagales; family Cyclobacteriaceae; genus Ohtaekwangia. Next base: position 6,669 of record DJFR01000184.1, read on the forward strand.
GTACAACGCATGGATCTTGACACCACACGATCCAAGACAGGTTATGAAACGATCATCGATCAATTCGAGCGTGGTGAGACTAATATACTGGTAGGCACGCAGATGGTTACCAAAGGACTTGATTTCGATCGGGTAAGTCTGGTGGGTATATTTAATGCTGACCGCATGATTCACTTTCCGGATTTCCGCTCCTATGAACGTGCCTTTCAACTCATCACGCAGGTGAGTGGTCGCGCAGGACGAAGAGATAAACCCGGACTCGTGGTTATACAGACATCAGGTCCTGATCATCCCTTACTGCAGACTATACTTCGTCACAACTATAAAGAATTCTTTGCAACCCAACTGGCCGACCGCCAGCAACACAACTACCCGCCCTTTACCAGGCTCATAGAAATTACGATTAAACATACCGATAAGAAAACCTGTAAAACGGCAGCCGATACGCTGGCAGATCAGCTACGCGATAATTTGTCATTCATCCCTATACTTGGTCCGGGAGAGCCCGCTATATCCAAGATCAGGAATCAATACCTGATGAATATACTTCTGAAAATACCGCGCGGTAAATATGACCTGGCCGCCATCAAGAAAAGCATTACTGCATTTACCACGCAACTCGCCATCGAAAAACAATTTCGAAGTGTTCGCATTATGGTGGATGTTGATCCGATGTAAACACAGCAAACCTATATATACCTCTGTATAATTACCGACCTGTTAGCCGGTAATTATAGNNCAACCACACCTTTTAGCTTTGATTTAGACAATTGGCTATAGATCGGTATTGGATTGAGTGTGGCAGGTATATCTATATAGCTCCGTTGTCGGCAGCAGATATACCACTTTAACGTTACATCT
>DJFR01000195.1:0-142 GCA_002432545.1 Flammeovirgaceae bacterium UBA5867
AGTCTGGATCACGAAAGACCACGCTGCTACAGTAAGTGCCACAACAAAGGCTGCTCAGGTAGTAACGTATGACGGTAACGCTTTAACCGTAGAACAAAAATAGAATTCAAATTCCCACAAGGAACTGGAGATAAACAACTAA
>DJFR01000195.1:251-7936 GCA_002432545.1 Flammeovirgaceae bacterium UBA5867
CTTATAAAAGGTACAACGATTGGAACGTCCGCAGATGTTGATGGTAATTATTCCTTACAAGCATCCCCGGATGATGTGCTGGTGCTATCTTTTATTGGATATGCTACAAAAGAGGTTCCTGTAGGTAATCAGTCACAACTGAATGTATCGATGGATGAAGACACATCAACTCTTCAGGAAGTTGTAGTGGTTGGATATGGTGAACAGAAGAAGGCATTGAATACAGGTGCAAATCTGCAGATAAAGGGTGAAGACCTTTTAAAGCAAAGTTCAACCAACGCGTTACAGGCGTTGCAAGGGCAAGCACCTGGTGTGCAGATTACTTCTACATCTGGTCAGCCAGGTGAAACGATGAANNGGAGTAATCACCGGTGATATTTCTTATCTGAACAACGGAGATATAGCTTCATTAACGGTGTTGAAAGATGCAGCATCAGCAGCTATATATGGTTCGCAGGCAGCAAACGGTGTTGTGCTGATCACTACCAAAAAAGGTAAGGCAGGACACGCACAAGTTACTTTTGATTCTTACTACGGTGTACAAAATGTAGCACGTAAAGTAGATATGTTAAACGCAAAGGAGTATGCGATCATCGCGAATGAAGCAGCTGTAAACTCCGGCAGTTCACCAATCTATAGCCAGCACGTAATTGATTCGCTCGGTTCTGCTGGTACAAACTGGATGGATGAGATGTTTGCCAAAGACGCAGTAACGCAGAACTATTCTATCGGTGTTACCGGTGGCAGCGAAAATTCAGTTTACTCAACATCGCTTTCATATTTGTCACAAGCTGGTATAGTGGGTGGTAAAAGTTTATCGAACTATGAGCGCTATAACTTCAGATTCAACTCTGAACATAAGTTGTTCAAGAACATTCTGACGATTGGACAGAATTTGAATGTTGCATTTACAAATAATAACGGTATTGGTGTTGGTAACCAGTACAACAACTCGCTTCGTGGAGCATTTCAAACCACACCGCTGTTAAAGAATGATCCGTTAGACACAGCAGGATTGTATAACCAGGCGAATCCATACTATCAGATGGTATATAACAATCAGAACAGGAATAAAAATCAGCGTGTTATCGGTAATATATACTTCGAAGTTGAGCCGATCAGTAAATTGAAGTTCAGATCCAGCCTGGGTATAGATTATTATAATTACGATGGTCAATCTTACAAACCAGAGTATAAGTTGTCGATATATGCCTTCAATACAAATCCACAGGTGACTCAGTCTATGAGTAAATCACAAACGATCCTTTGGGATAACTTGTTGAGTTATTCTTTTACGCTTGGCTCACAACATAAGTTTGACGCCATGCTGGGTACATCTATGTATCAATATGGAGGAAGCTCCTTGAGCGCCACTAAGACAGGTTCTGTATTTAGTGATGTAGAGCATGCATGGGTAAGCAATGGTACGAGCAATACAGCAACTGCAACCGGTGTGGCGTATGACCCTGATCACAGAATGTCATTTTTCGGAAGACTTAACTATAACTTTGAAGAAACATACTTGTTGAATGCTACATTCCGTGCCGATGGTTCTTCCAAGTTTGCAAAGGGTAATCAGTGGGGGTACTTCCCTTCTGTTTCTGCAGGTTGGGTAATGACGAACGAAGCATTTATGGATAACACAAGTGGTTGGTTGAACTCCTTGAAACTTCGTGCAAGCTGGGGACAAGTAGGTAGTCAGAATGTTTCGGCATTCCAATACCAGTCACCTATTACATTCACTAATACATACTATATTTTCGGTGGTACAGAAGGAACGCTTACTCCGGGTGCATATCCTAGCAGATTGTCGAATACCAATTTAAAGTGGGAAACATCAGAACAGACTGATATTGGTTTCGATGCAGCATTCCTGAATGGTAAATTCAATGTAACGCTTGATTGGTATATGAAGACCAATAAAAACTGGTTGATAAAAGCTCCTGTATTGGCTACAGCAGGCGCAGAAGCTCCTTACATCAACGGTGGTGGTGTTAAAAACAAAGGTGTGGAGTTGGCGCTTGCTTATAACAACAGCATTGGTGAACTTAACTACCGTGTAAGCGTTAATGGTGCATACAATAAAAATACCGTAAGCCATATACCAAACGCAGATGGTATTATTCACGGCCAGACCAATCAGATATATGACAACTCTACTGAATTTAACAGAGCGGCCAATGGTTATCCTATCGGTTATTTCTGGGGCTATAAAACCGCTGGAATCTTCCAGAACGAACAGGAAGTTCAATCCTATACTTCAGCAGAAGGCACACTGCTGCAACCTTCAGCAAAGCCGGGTGACGTACGCTATGTAGATGTAACGGGTGACGGTGCTATTACTGAAGCTGATAAGACAATGATCGGTAATCCTAACCCAGACTATACATTTGGTTTCTCGATTGGTGCAGATTACAAAGGTTTCGATTTTTCTATTCAGGCGAGTGGTGTTGCGGGTAATCAAATCGTGCAGTCATATCGCAACCCTGCAAGTAAATATGGAAACTATACCAGTGAAATTCTGGATCGCTGGCATGGTGAAGGCACATCGAACAGAATGCCACGTGTAACCGAAACAAATGAAAACTGGACCAATTTCTCAGACCTCTACATTCACAATGGCGACTACCTGAGAATAAACAACGTTACGCTTGGTTACGATCTTAAAAGAGTTATAAAACAGAACTTTCTGACACAGTGCAGACTGTATGTTTCAGCGCTTAACCTCTTCACATTTACCAAATACAATGGTATGGATCCTGAAGTTGGTTACGGTACCGATGGATTTACTTCCGGTGTTGATGTTGGATACTATCCACGTCCGAGAACCTATATGGTAGGATTGAACGTGAAATTCTAAAATTGAAAAGTATGAAGAAATTTAATATATATACTGTAGTTTTTAGTCTGCTTGTATTAGGTGGATGTAGTGACTTCCTGGAGACGGAGTCGTTATCTAATTCTACCGTGGATAACTATTACAAAACTCCTGAACAGGCGTTTAATGCACTCGTAGGATGTTATGATGGAGTGCAGGCCCTATGGTCGTCCGGAGTTTCATTCCCGGTTGCCTCAGAAGTACTTTCTGATAATGCGTTCGGAGGCACAGGTTACTCCGATGGATACGGATACCAAATGCTTGATGAATTTGATAAAACACGATCTCCTTCTGATTTGAACCTGTTTAATAATAACTGGATCGCTTATTACAAAGCTATTTACCGTTGTAATATTTTACTCCAGAAGCTTGATGCTGTGGAGTGGGGAACAGAGGCAGATTTGAGAAATATATATGAAGCAGAAGCGCGATTCCTGCGTGCCTATATGTACTTTGATATGGTGCGCTTGTGGGGAAGTGTACCTTTACTCACTGAGCCTTCAGTAGAAAATGTACCACAGTCGAGTCCGCAAGAAGTATATGCACAGATTGCTGAGGATTTGAAATTCGCCAGCGAGAACTTAGAGGCAAAATCGTATGCAAGCCAGCCATCGTCTGAACGCGGACATGCAACTAAATGGGCAGCAGAATCCCTGATAGGACGCGTTTACCTATATTATACTGGATACTATGGAGCCAGTGACCTTGCAGGTGTAGTTAGCAAAGCACAAGCTTTAGCTTACCTTGAAGATGTAATTGCAAACAGTGGCCATGGTTTAGTAGAAACTTATGCGAATCTATGGCCGGCTGCTTCCGGTACGGACTATGCAAAAGAAGATAACAAGGAAACTGTATTCGCTATAAAATATACCTATACCAGTGATTATACAACAGGTAACGATGACGGTAACAAATGGCTGGTTATGTTGGGTATGCGTAACTATTCTTCTTATCCATATGGAAAAGGATGGGGTGGTGTTACTGTTAACCCGAACCTTTGGAATGTTTACACTAGCACCGATACACGTAAAGTTGCATCAATCATATCCATCGAAGACGAAAATATTGCTTTTGATCAGCAGAAGGATCAACGTGAGTATACCGGTTACTATAACAAAAAATATACTCCGATGATTAATTTGAATGGTGAAAGTGTATCAGCAGAATTGGCTTCGGAACTTGGTCTCAATAGTGATTTCCAGATCAGTCAGTTCCAGGATTATGTTGTTATCCGTTATGCAGATGTACTGCTGATGGCGGCAGAACTTGGAAGTTCAAATGCACAGAATTACTTCGATCAGGTAAGACAACGTGCATATGGAGCTAACTTCAGCTCACTACCGGTTAATCAGGAGAACCTATTGAACGAACGCAGACTAGAGTTCGCTTTCGAAGGTATACGTTACTGGGACTTACTCCGTCAAGGAGTTGATGTTGCTGCCAACGCCATTGCTGAAACAACACAGGTATTAAACGGTGGTGTTGAAACTACCAAAACAATTACAGCAGCAAAAATTCAGGCAACCAAAGGACTGCAACAGATACCTAACACCCAGGTTAGTTTATCAAATGGTGTATTGAAACAAAATGCAGGGTGGGAATAATTAATATATAAAAATATGAAGACGTTTATAAAGATATTTTCCGTATTCCTGACGCTGGCATTTATAATGTCGTGTCAGGAAGAGCATGAATTAGGCGCTCTGTTAGATAAATCGGAGGTTACGTTTGAAGTAACGCAAGATTTGGTTACTGATCCAGGAGGAAACACAGTGATTCTTAAGAATACAACACCTGGTACAATTTCGATCTGGGACTACGGATCCGGAAAATCCAATAGAGTTCAGGATACACTACATTTCCCTTTCAAAGGAGATTATGTAATTAAGTTCTCCGCTGTTACAGGGGGAGGAATTGTTGAAATGGATCCTGTGACTGTTACTGTTAGCGATAATAATTTCAATTACGTTAGTGATCCTTTGTGGACACTGCTTTCCGGTGGTGTAGGTCAAGAAAAAACTTGGTTGTTGGATTTAGATGCCGATGGTGTGTCGAAATTTTTTAACGGACCTGTTTACTTTTCTAGCAACAACTATGTAAAAGATAGTGATTGCGTTAAGACCGGTGCATGCTGGGTATGGGAAGCAGATTGGAAAAGTAATACATGGATTGGAGATAAAGGTGACTACGGCACGATGACGTTTAGCTTGAAGGATGGTGCTAATGTAAATGTTGATCATAAGATGATCCCGAGTTTAGGCATTCAATCAGGATCTTATTTCCTAGACGCAAGTACACTAACCTTGAAAATGACAAATGCACAACCATTGCAAAATTCATGGGCAGGTAATGATATAGGCGATTGGAATAATTTAGTTATAATCTCTTTAACGGAGAATACCATGCAACTTGCTGCTCGCCATAAGACTAAGGCAGAATATATGATATTTAATTACATATCAAAAGAGTATAGCGATAATTGGGGGGGATAAATAACATACGATAGGAAGTGATTAAAAGAAAAGGAGAGTTCTATAGGAGGACTCTCCTTTCTTTATAGTATGCGTTTTAAAAATTTGCTTCGCTTTAAATGGAAATAGACTACATGCAGTTCATTCGGAAATATTACTTAGCTTTTTTAGTTTTGATTTTGCTATCGTGTAGTTCAAAATATGGTGTGCGCAAAATACTGGATTTCAATAACGATTGGAAATTTCAACTAAGTGATTCGCTTCATGAAGCAGATGCGTTTGCTGACGATTCTTCCTGGCGTACACTAAACCTCCCGCACGATTGGAGTATAGAAGGTGAATTCAATGAAAAAAATCCTTCCGGTGTAGGGGGAGGAGCATTGCCGGGAGGTATAGGCTGGTATAGAAAAACGTTTACACTTGACTCACTCGAACGTAACAAACGAATTGCCATTCAGTTCGATGGTATATATCTGAATAGCGAAGTCTGGATAAATGGGCATTCGGTAGGAACGCGACCTAATGGATATATATCTTTTGAATACGATATAACGCCATACGTAAAGTTTGGACAACAAAATATTATTGCTGTAAAAGTTGATAACTCAAAGCAGCCCAACTCACGCTGGTATTCCGGCTCGGGTATATATCGTGATGTGCGTCTTGTAAAAACATCTAAGGTTTATGTTGGCTATAATGGTGTGTTTATTCGTACACCAAAGGTTGCGGCTACGTCAGCCTCTGTTCAGGTAACAACAACGGTGAAAAATGATCTGAAGGAAGATCAAACCGTACAGCTTGTAACGGAGATTTACGATCCGCAAGGCAAGCTTGTGGAAGAAATCGAATCTTCACAGTCTGTAAAAGCTGGTGAGTCAATTGATGTTGAACAATCAACTAATGTTCAACGGCCTCAACTATGGTCGGTACAATCTCCCAAACTATATAAAGCGATAACAAGCGTTACAGCAGGNNTTCGATAGTAAAAAAGGATTCTCTCTCAATGGTGAATCACTAAAGATAAAAGGCGTTTGCCTGCATCATGATTTGGGATGCCTCGGAGCTGCATTTAATGTGCGTGCTGCCGAACGCCAATTGGAGATCATGCGCGAGATGGGAGTAAATGCGATCCGTACATCACATAATCCTCCTGCACCACAGTTCCTTGATCTCTGCGATCGTATGGGGTTCATCGTAATGGATGAAATGTTTGATATGTGGAAGAAGAAAAAAAATGATTTTGATTATAGTATATATTGGGATGAATGGCACAAGCGCGATCTCGAAGACTTTATAAAACGGGATCGTAATCACGCCAGTGTTATGATCTGGAGTGTAGGTAATGAGATTGGTGAACAATGGGACACTACCGGTATAGCCATCACCAAAGAGCTTGTAGATATCGTGCATTCACTTGATAAAACGCGACCAATCACAACGGCTAATAATGAAGTGGGGTTAGGGAATAGTCTGATTAAATCAGGGGCACTTGATCTTATAGGCTATAACTACAATCATACAAAGTTTGAAAAATTTCCAACCGATTATCCTGATAAGAAATTTATAGCAACCGAAACAACATCAGCACTGGAAACGCGTGGTCATTATGATATGCCTTCAGATAGTATACGTATATGGCCGCTCGCGTGGGATAAATTATTTACAGAAGGCAATCCTGATAACACAGTGTCTTCTTATGATAACGTGCGTGCACCGTGGGGATCAACGCATGAAGACACCTGGAAGGTTGTGAAGAAGCACGATTATCTCTCCGGTATGTTCGTCTGGACAGGCTTTGATTATATAGGAGAACCCACTCCGTATGTATGGCCATCGCGCAGTTCATATTTTGGTATTGTAGATCTGGCTGGTTTCCCCAAGGATGTATACTACATGTATCAAAGCGAGTGGACTGATAAACCTGTGCTGCATGTATTTCCGCATTGGAATTGGACAGCAGGGAAAGAAGTGGATGTATGGATATACTATAATCAGGCTGATGAAGTTGAATTGTTCCTGAATGATAAGTCGCTTGGTATAAAGAAGAAAACGGGTGATGATCTTCATGTGATGTGGCGTATTCCATTCGAAGCGGGAGTGTTGAAAGCTATTTCCCGTAAGGATGGTAATGAAGTATTGCGTAAGGAAATCCATACGGCATCGAGACCATCTAAAATTATACTGGAAGCAGATCGAAGCAACGTAAAAGCTACCGGTAAAGATCTTTCATTCATAACGATAAAGGTTGTAGATGAAAAAGGTACTGTCGTTCCGGATGCACAGGATCTGATCACATTCGATGTAACGGGCGAGGGTTTTATTGCTGGTGTTGATAA
>DJFR01000193.1:0-1971 GCA_002432545.1 Flammeovirgaceae bacterium UBA5867
ATTCCATTGACAGCCGAGGCGCTCGTGATAACGGGCAATGCCGTTGCGATGTTAACATGATCCAGCTTTGCTTCTGCGATTGCGCTTGTATTGTGGCTACAGGTAGCTATACCTATATATACCGTTTCGCTCATCGTTATCGTTTCTGTTCCAACCAATGTCCAATTACCGCCATCTTTAGAACGGTAAGCTGTGAATGTACTACCCGACCTTACCAATTTTACCCAATGCGGGTTTAACAAGGTTGCTCCTCCTGTAGAAACTGAGTTTGCTCCTGCAGTAATGCGTCTAATGAATTCAACGCCTCCATCAGGTCTCACGTCCATCACAGCATGCTTTGAATTGGCATTCAGCGTCTCACGAATCATGACGCCTGCCTTTGCAAAAGTATTGGTATTCTCCAGGGAAGATACACGTGCTACAATCGCTCCATCACCTTGAAGGGTTTGGTATGTAAAGTGAAATGCATCAGCAGTGCCCCATATATCCGCACCTGCTCCGTGCATAGTAAATATGCCATCGGTGTACCCTGCATTACCGGATATAACAACATTGCCAATATCCGCATGTGTCCATGTATTGACAACTTCGTTATCAACCGGTGTTGCACTAACCAGTACACCATCGGTAGAACCACCTTCGTTGGTTGCTGAAATAATATAGTCGTATGCTGTACCATTCACAACGGAGGTATCGCTGAATACAGTTGTTGTTACGGTAGCAATTGTACTGAATGCAGCAGCATTGCTTACAGAACGCTTAATATTATACCCTGCGGCCCCAGCCGAAGCAGCCCAGCTCAGATCAACCTTGTGATTCCATCCGGATGCATGAATAAAGACAGGCACAGCCGGAGGCATGGTGATGGATGCGATTGATGAAAATATACTTCTGAAAGTGCCGCGGTTAGCATATACCACGTAGTAGTTTTTACCTTTCAGCGGAGTGAGATCGTTATAGATCGTATCCATTACACCGGTTGCTATTGTCGTATACGTACCAGCAACGGAACCGCGCAGAATAGTATAGCTGTCTACATCTTTTGAAGGGCTCCATGAAAGTGATGTTCCTTCTCCTGTCCGCACAACGGATACGTTAGCCGGAGGCAGCGGTGCAATTACATTTACCATTCCGGAAATTTCCTGCGCATTCAACGCACGACTATATATCCGGAAATCATCGATCGTTCCACGGAGGTATGGATCTGCTGACCATTGTGATCTCCCGATCCACGTCTGTGTTGTATTCCCCAGTCGTGATGGATTTATTGTCATCGCTGTATTACGTCCGGCTTCCTGCCCGTTGATATATAGTATACCGGTAGAACCGTTAAGTGTTACCGCCACATGAACCCATACATTTACCGGCACGCTATAAGCCGCGTTAATCTGTTGTGCCGTACCGTTGTTCAGGCGGATCTCGTAGCGCACACCCCCACCGTTGTGTGTGGTGGTAAGGAACATATAGGTAGCTGTTCCGGATCCAAAATCGAAGACACGCTCCCATGTTCTCTTTTCATCCAGTTTTACCCAGCTTGAAATTGTGAAGTTGGTTAACGTGCTCATGGTTCCATTGGGCAGCACAACGTATGAGCTACCCGCCAGCTTGACGCCAGTGCCGGAAACGCCTTCTGCCCAGCCCGGTGTTGCTCCGGTTAATGTGCCTGTTTTTGCGTTCCACAGATCCGTACTTACCGTACCCTGTGCTTCGTTAAACGGCCAGTACGCGAATGCAGAAGCGTCTGCCAGCGCACTTACTACATCAGAAGGTTCATTCTCACCGGCCAGGTTTACTGCTGTTACAGTATAGTAGTATGTAGTACCCGCTGCTATACCTGTATCGGTGTAAGCCGTATCGGTTACAGAGGCGATTGTGGTAAATATACCATCGGCCGTAGCAGCACGCTTCACGTTGTAAGAAGCTGCTTCGAACGAAGGCTTCCAGGTGAGATTTACTTTTGCATTGGAACCA
>DJFR01000193.1:2056-12876 GCA_002432545.1 Flammeovirgaceae bacterium UBA5867
GGACCACCTGCTACCGAAGCACGTTTCAATGTATAGTGCTGTGCGAATGCCGAGACCGGTGAGCGATTCCACGAGAGATCAATCTGCAAACTATTCTTTGCTACCGAAGACAATCCTGCAGGAGCCGGAGGTACTTCGTTGGTCTGTATCGTCAGGTTCAATATCAGTGATGCAGAACCTTTCTCATCCTGTGTTCCCAGTTCTACTTTAAAAATTCCTGACTCGGTTGGTGTACCCGAAATTTGTCCGGTCGCTGTGTCCACAGTCAGTCCTGCCGGAAGACCAGTCGCGCTATAGCTCGTTGGATTGTTGATGGCCGTAATGGTATAGGAGAACGGTTGATCCTTCATTCCCTGCGCAGTGGTTGCGCTCGTAATCAGTGCCGGTGTTGTACGATGGTCCAGCAAAACAATATCGTTTCCATCGCCTCCTTTATAGCTGATGTGGAATGTATACTCCCCTGCGTTCACGAGAGCAAGTTCCGGTAAGCCGTTGAATGTACCATTGATAGCAGTTGTACTCGTATTATCTACGAGTATAAACGAAATTCCTTCCGGAAGATTACCGGCATCTATATCTGTAAATTGCAAGGCCGGGTTTTCCAGTGTTAGTCCTTTGGCAACAAGTTTGTCGATCGTAGCAGCTTTACCACTGAATTCAACAAGCAGTGTTGCATCGGCTTTCAGCTTAACTATATTTCCAACGGTAAGCTGTCCTATCGTTTCATCACCGGGCGCCAGCGATGCACTGGTCCCTGATCCTGCGCCTACCGTTATTGTGTTGTTGATTGTACCGCTTCCTCCAAATGTACCGCCTTGCACTGTTACAGCACTGTTGTACGGACCGTTGATTACCAGTGCTCCGCTCCTCACCGTAGTAGCACCATAATTCAAGTTCGTGCCGGTAAATTTCAATGTACCTGTACCGACTTTTACAACACCAATGTTGCTATTAGCCATTACACCACTAAAGGTTGTATTCGTATTCAACGCACCAATTTTCATAACGGGTACATTGTACGAATTGATAAGGCCTCCACCGGATAATGCACCGAACTGAATTGTATCATTGAAGCTAAGACGATGGCCATCCGAAAAACTGTTATTCAGGATCCAGTTTGCTTTGGCGCTGCCGGCTGAAGCTGCATCGATGCGTACGCGATGCCTGCTGCTACGGTTTACCGAGATAAATGTACCAGTGAATTCGCTGTTGTTACCACTCAGGTGCAAACCATCGTATGCGTTACCATCGTGCTCAACGGTACCACTACCCGTCAGTTTACCTGCCAGGAACAGGCCTCCTCCTTCCGAGTATAGGAAGTTCTTCGTGCCGGCTTCTACCACGATGTCATTATAGATAAGGGCATAAGCATCCGCATTTCTCAACGCTCCGCCTTTCATCGTTACCAGCCCTGTGCCCAACGGACCGGCTACCGGCACACCATTCGAAAGCGTTCCACCACCGGCAATGTTCAGCGGTGCATTCGGTCCCCAGCCACCGTTACTGTCTTTGATAGTTGTTCCTCCACTATATGTATTCGCCCCCGTCAGGTATACCCAGCCGGAGCCGCTCTTCGCTATACTTCCTGTTCCTGTTATAGCACCTGCCAATCGCACGGCACCATTGGGAGCATTTACCTGTAGCGGTCCGTTCAGGGTCATGCCTATATTTAACACCTGTGTGTTGGAAGATTCGTTAATGATCTCGCTGCCCATGCGCACGGTGTTACCACCAATGGTATATGCGTTGGCTTCCTGCCGAAATGAAAAACGTGCTACTTCAAGATCGGTGATATCATTTGTCAACGTTGTTACACTGGTGCTATCAAAGCTGAGTATAGCAGGACTCGCAGGAATTGTACCTCCCTCCCAGTTTCCTGCTATATTCCATGAACCGGATGCCGGAGCTATACTCCACGTTGGTGATGTAGCACCGGGTATACCCAGCTCCTCTTGCGAGTTGTTACTTTCACGATCGCCTATAACGGCCGAGATCACATAGTAATAATATACACCGTTAGTTAATGAAGAATCAACATATACTGTATCGGTCAGGTTACTGGCAACTATAGTATAGGGGCCTCCGCTTGCAGCGCCACGCTTTACGTTATAGCCCGCGGCACCCGTGGCTGCTGACCAGCGTACGGTCATTTGTCCATCGCCATTTATAACCACAGGTCTGGTCGGAATATCAGGCGGTAATGTTATAGCAGCTTCTGCTGACGGAACACTCTCCAGGTTGCCGGAAAGGGCTGTGACTATATAATAGTTATTTCCCGGAAAGGCATCTGTATGCGTAAAGTTTGTTGATGTAATGGATGATGCAATAACGGTATAGGGTCCGCCAGTGTGGAGGGCATGCTTTACCGTATAGCTTGTTGCCTGATCGGAAGCATCCCACGCAAGTGTAACTTGTTTGATCGCAGTATTACCGAGCACTATATTTACCGGGGCCGCTGGTGCTATATTATTGAAAACATCTATAACCAGAACGGCCGTACCAGTACCCTGTGCGTTGGTGGCCCCTATGGTAACAAGGTATTTTCCCAGGGTCGTTGGCGTACCGGATATAGCACCCGTGCTCGTATTTATACTCAAGCCCGCTGGTAAACCGGAAGCACTATAATTTGTTGGCGATGCCGATGCTGTTATGGAGTAACTAAAGGCAGAACCAACGGTAGCTGTTGCCGATGTAGCACTTGTTATCGATGGTGAACCGGCTGGCGTACCATTGGTCACGGATACATTTGTAAAGACAGCAGACGCTAATGCGGATGTGTTACCCGATGTAGCATATATACCAACATACGAAGAGGCTGGTATAGCACTTACTACGATACCAATACATGTCCAATTCGTTCCATCCTTGGAGTGATACGCTATAACACGATCGCCCATACGCTCTAGCTTAAGCCACCACGGAGTATTCGGTTGAAAATGTGGCAGGTATCCGCCCGGTGGATTATTCCAGGATATATTTGTCTTGCTCCATGCAGTAGCGTTTCGCCAGGTGAGATTCAATCCTCCTCCGGAACCTAATACCAAAGCAACTTGTCTTGAATCGTCATCCAGCGATTCGCGAAACATAATACCTGCTTGTGCATTTGTATTCGTGAGCATTGTATCAACACGCGCGATGATCACACCATCGCCTGTCACTTTTTGAAATGCAAAGTTGAATGCATCAGTTTGAGACTGCGCGGGAACCGGAATGCCATCACCGGCACCTTGTAGTGTCCAGGCACCGTTGCTATAGGAAGCTCTTCCTGCCAGTCCGGTTTCGCCAACATCGATACTCGTAAGCGATGTTGCAGTTTCTGTTGCCGGGTGCTGCACCGGACTCAACGCTGTAGCGATGGAAGAATCGATCGTTCTTCTGAATAAAAAAGAATGACCACTCTCTCCCATCAGACTTCTATAGTATGTGGTGTTTGGCGCTGCAACTCCCTTCCGCAAGGTATAGGCATTTGCTATTATGTTATATAGCATTGATTGTCTTGCCGGTGCAGAGCCTGAAGAACCCCACCCGGTATAATAAGCATACGTTCCACCAAAAGGTATAAAGTTGTATGCGCTGCTGTTTACATGAAAGCCGGTATATAATTCGCTTGTCGCGAGTACTCTGTTGTTCAGGTCCGTGAATACGTCAATACCTTGTTTCCACGCCACTTCAGCACTCCAGGCGAGCGCTTCTACTTGTCCGAACCAGTGTCCTTCGTCACGCCCGGAATCACCGACCTGACCGTTGCCTAAACTATTGGGCAAAGCACCACCAGCATCCGTACGATATGACTTGATGGCCTGTTGCCATAACGCAGCATCGCCCAGGTATGCAGCTATACCTATAGCTATTTTTATTTGTATAGCTCCCTGATTGAGTCCTCTCAGCGGATTGGGTACATCCGCTTCCTTCCAGAGTATATTTGCAAACCAGTTTCTGACATGGGCATCGTTATCTGCAGTCCATCCGGGATAAGTAGATCGGAGTATATCTGCACCGGTTATATAGTATTGTGCATAATCACCGAGGTCGAGAAACGTTTCATCTCCTGTCCACCGCGTATTTGTTATTGACCATGCATCCAGAATGCTCGTTGCTTTTTGAGCGTAAGCCTGATCTCCGGTAAAGATCCACATAAATGCGAGGTTATGAATCGCGACCATGTCGTTCATCCATGGATTTCGATTCACATCGGGAGCACGTCCCACCGTAACATAAGGTCCCTGCATGCCATACGTCAGCTTCGACCGGTAGTCGTTGGTGAAGGCAGCGTAAGCAGAAGCCCAGGGTTCTTTGGTGAGGTTTGATTTAAGATGATTCAGGTCATCCGTGGTGAAAGGCACCCCCGGATGCGTGAAGGTTTGGGCAGTTATCTCTGATGCGCAAGCACAGATAAATGCCAGAATCAACAGTAAAATTCTTCTCATCTGGTTATTGGTTTTGGTAATACTAAATGACGCCTAAAGATGGAAATGCTGCGGAAGACAGGGTATTAATTATAGCCCAAAACCGATAAATAGCGTTCCATTTCAATCGTTCTCAAGAAAACGATTGCGCTAATTTCGTTCGCAACACATTTTGATCTCAACTGATGAAATGTCCAGCTCGCAGATGTGTTTGCCCGGTTGATCATGAATGTGATACTCCCGGCTATATCACTATTCTACTTTTGATCATGTTATCGATGCAAAGGCGTTGAAACATCAATCAAAATATACTATATATACTATGGACAATTCCGCAACAACTCATCGCAACCTGCCAGGCTTTATGATCCTGGTATTTCTGTTAGCCTCATTATTCCAAGCTGTCCCGGCAAAAGCTAAAGGCACATTTGAGGGCGATCGCGATAGCATCAACAGTTCCGTATCATCTTTCAATCAAATCAAACAGATCAATGCAGGTGTACTCAGTGTCGGCTATGTTGACGTTGGTTCTGTTACCGGTGAACCGGTAATTCTGCTTCACGGCTGGCCTTATGATATACATGCGTACCAGGAAGTAGCGAGCATATTAGTGGCGAGAGGCCATCGCGTAATTGTTCCTTACCTGCGTGGCCATGGTACAACTCGTTTCCTATATGCTGATACTCCACGCAACGGACAGCAATCTGCTCTTGCTATAGATATAGTTGCATTCATGGATGCATTAAAAATAGATAAAGCAATCATTGGTGGATTCGACTGGGGAGCGCGTACAGCTAACATCATTGCTGCACTGTGGCCTGAACGTTGCAAGGCACTTGTATCGGTAAGCGGTTATCTCATCGGAAGCCAGCAAGCGAACAAAGCACCTCTTACACCGAAGGCAGAACTTTCGTGGTGGTATCAATTTTACTTTGCGACTGAGCGTGGTCGTGCCGGATACGAAGCCAGCACACGCGATTTCGCGAAGCTCATCTGGGAGACTGCTTCACCGCAGTGGCATTTTACCGAAGCGACTTTTAATGAGTCTGCTATAGCATTTGATAATCCTGACCATGTCGCTATAGTCATTGATAATTACCGCTGGCGCTTAGGACTTGCAGAAGGCGAGCGCAAGTATGATGACTTCGAGAAGAAACTTGCCGCTGCTCCTGTGATTTCGGTGCCAACGGTAACGCTGGAAGGTGATGCGAATGGTGCGCCACATCCAGATCCTGCCAAATACGCAGCAAAGTTCAAAGGAAAGTATATACATCATACAATTACCGGAGGTATAGGACACAATCTTCCGCAGGAAGCACCCAGGGCTTTTGCAGATGCTATATTGGAAGCCGCAGCATTTACCAGATAACCATTGTTGTCATTTTATATTTATATATAGAAGGACATAAAAACAAAAAGCCTCCTAAACATTCAGGAGGCTTTTGTTTTATTAATTGACTTATCGATTATCGATCCGTTACGATGAGTTTTCGAACAAAGCCTGAGTTTCCAAACTTCAGTACATACACACCGGATGCAAGATTCGCTACGGAGACTTCACCATCCACTGTTCCTGTAAGTTGATCTACCGTTAACGTTACCTGCATCTGCAATCTTCCAAGCTGATCGAAGAAAGCGATTGGAATCTCAGTTGCATCTGAAATATTATCCATTTCGATTTTTATACCATGACCGGCAGTTGGATTCGGATATAGATTTAATCGCGGAGCCTCTTCGCTCACGTACTGCACCATTACTACGTGTGAATAAACTACATTACCATCAAGGTCAACTTGCTTCAATCTATAGTAAGTTTTACCGAGTGCCAGTTTCTCATCGATGTGTGAGTACTGTTGAACTTCATCGGTAGTACCGTATCCTTCAACGCGTGCTATAGATGTAAACTTCTTGCCATCGCGTGATTTCTCAACATCGAAGTAATCGTTATTAAACTCATTGGCAGTCGTCCATTTTAATTCAACACCGCGCGTAATAACTCGTGCTGTGAAAGAAAGTAATTCAACCGGCAGCGGACTGTTTACATCGGTAGAAGCAAGCGTCTGCGGACTGAAGTTAGTCATGTTTGTAACCGTTACTGAACCGGCAATGTTTGATCCCGACTGTGAGAATGTACCGCCAGCGGTTGGAGGTAAATCCCATTGTGTTCCATCCCAGCGCGCCACTCTTAGCGTACTCACGTCACCTATATTTGGAGGTATATAACTTCCGGTATTATAGGTAAGGGTAAGGTCGGCAGAAGTTGCACCGGTTCGCGAGATCATCCAATATTCAAACTTACTAACCTTATTGATATTGGTAGTGTTCATCGTTGTGTTCGAGTAACCATCGAGTGACGAGCTATGATCAAAATATTCAAAGCTCCAGGAGTCTGTCGAACTCGTGTTGGCAATGGTTGCAGGCCTATACATTGATGATGGAACACTTCCTAACGGAGCAACAAATGCCCCGGCTGCTGCAATTGTTTTAGTCATCGGTCCATCCACAAAACTGTTTGCAGATCCTCCGGTTAAGTTGGCGGTTCCAACTGCGAGGACGTTGTTAGAAGAGGTGATAACATTACCGGAAACCAATGCCAGGGAATTCGTTATAGAAGTTGTACCTGTTCCGGTGAGGGTAACATTGTTTGCCCCCTTCTCAATAACTAAGTCATAGAATGAGTTTGTCCCCGTTACTGCCTGATTGTTATTACCATCAAACGTAACAGAGCCTGTACCTTCTGTAAACGTGCCGTTGTTATTCCAGTTACCAGCTATATTAATATCTGCATTGTTGGCGTCATTACTTAACGTAGTACCAGCAGCTATAGTCAAGTCACCATTCACGATGATGTCGGATGCAGTCATGGTAACCGTACCTGTAGAACCTGAATATATACTTATGTTATTGTATGTAGTTCGGTTGCTCATAGTCATGGGGGCAACATACTCAATCGTACCACCACCTGCTGATACGAAAGCGGTATAGTTACCAGCGGGTAGAGTATTAGTAGCTGTGCGCAAAGTACCAGTACCACTAATTATACCAAGGTTATGACCTGTTCTTGCTCCTATCCATAGTAATCCATTAATAGTTGTTTTGTACGCACGTCTGCCATTGAGATTAGTATTAATGCGTGCTCCACTCAAAACGACCACTGGTACACCGTTAGGAACAACAGTTGACGCAGGTCCCATTCCGGTTGGATCAGCAGTCCAACTGGAAGCTGTTGTCCAAGCGCCTCCAGCACCAGGATTTGCAACAGACGCTGTTACCAAACGACTATATAAAGGAAGTATGGGATTGGGCAGTGTATTTACTGTACCTACGGAGTAATCATAATAACTGCCAGCAGGAGGTAAATTAGTTGTTGGTGTTGAAATATAGGTCATCGTTGTCAGGTCCGCACTACCACCATGTCCACTTGTGGTCCAGCCTAACGGATCAGCATTTCCGTCCAGATATCCCGCCACCAAAGCGCCCCCTGATCCGGCCATCAGCGTAGATGGATAAGAGTATGTATGATCACCGCTTGCCGTAGCATTCAGCGTACTTCCACGTGATACAATCCAATAATATCTTAAAATTTGTTCGCCACTGTTTTGATTGTAGGTAGGGTGAGCGCTGTTAACTGGTGCTACTGATAATGCTCCTGCACCCGTTACATTCAAAGAGTACGATACAGGAGTATAATTAGTAGATGATCCTACTTCGTATACAAAAGTCTGTCCTGCTCCTACACCCCAATTTTTCACTACACCCAAATCTCCAGATACACCATTCGTCCTTATATAGCCGATTGACGATGCATTATCAACAGAAGCGTTTACATCAAAGGTGAGTTGATACGATCCTATATTGAAGTAGCGTGTATTTGAAGCTGAAAAAGTAAGTGCACCCTTTATAAGAGTATTTCCATTGACCGTAATGGATTTTGAAGCCGCTGTTCCACCCAGAGTTATATTCGTAAAGGAACCATCGGTACAGTTAATGGTATTACTTAATGAAGTCGTTGAGTAGATCAGGATTGATCCTGTTCCGATTTGAGAACTATTGTTGGTTACACTTATCCGCACTTCTAAAGCCAACGGACCTACATCCAGAATACCGGAGAGAATGTATAAATTCTGTAAAATCGGTGGCGTCCCTGATAGGGTCAATGTAGTACCTGTCGTCTTGTTTACAGTAAAATTGTAAAAGGAACTGCTGGATGATAATTGAGCTGCCTGTGCACCTGTTCCATTGAAAGTAGTGTTATTAGTTCCACCGGTATAGGTTCCACTACAAACCAGGTTTCCGGCAACAGAAACGTCCAAAGAGTTGGTTATTAAAACAGACGGTGTAGGAATGGTGAGTGTCCCGCCCACTATCAGCGGATTGGAATACATGCGGACAGTTTGTGCATTTGTACCTGCACCATTTTGAATGGTTAAGTTACCAATAGAAGGAGCGATATTTATCCTGAAGTTACTCTGCGTTGTTGCCGTGGCAAGACCAACTGTAATCGTACTGGTTGAAGCCACATTACTACTAAGCGGGTTGATGAATACATCTGCATATCCGGTACCACCAGTTTGACGCTGCACATTCAGTACACTCGTGCCAGTCATCGTGAAACTACTTCCGGTGTTAGCATCAATTTCAAATACACCGCGTGTGTTATTCGAATTTCTTCCGCTCACAGTAACTGTTCCACCTGTCTGATTATAAACCAATGCACCGGTAATGGTCGATGTTGATCTTCTGATTGATCCATTCACGTTCAAGACACCGTTGTCAGCAACCTGGATGGTAGGCGTTCCTGCAGAAGCATACTCGATATCATTACCATTTGTTCCTCCTGCTATATTAACCGTTCCTGTTCCAGTTACAGCAAGTGTTCCGGTTAACAACACATCAGCGGCATCACTGGCACTTGTCACAACGTTAACGGTACCCGCACCAACTTGCAGCTTGGCTGTAGCCGGTATATTAAATGTAGTTGCCGTTGAAACGAGTGTATATGTCTGAGCATTGTTAAAATAGATGGTTCCGTTTGTTAATGTAAGCCATCCTGAATTGGCAGCAGTCACTGTACCGCCAACATCTACTGTAAGTGTTGGTGTTTGTGATGTGCCTTTGTTAACGATCAGGGTTGACAGCGTTGTTCCGCCAGCACCGGTTCCGGTAAATGAGGTGTTGCTATTTCCTGTAAAGGTAAGCGCAACTGTACCGGTGCTGTTAAAGTTAACGGTACCGTTATTTGTAAAATTACCAATTACAGAAAGTGTATGCGTTCCACTGGTGGTGTTGAAGGTTCCGCTGTTGGATACATTCCCTCCCACAGCCAGTGCATTATTACCTGTGTTGGTCAGCGTAAATGTACCAGAAGATATAGTAAAATCTCTCGTGATCACATTTGAATAGGCGCCCGTATTTGTCACTGTACCAGTACCTGTTTGTTGTGCCCAGTTATTATATATAGTCAGTCCAGTCTTAGGTAAATATATAGTATAACCAGCACCTGGATTAACGATCAAATCATAGTATGAAGTTAAATTCAATGATTGAGGCGCAGGACCAACCGATGGAATTTCATACCCGATAGAAGCAGCATTTAATGTATATACTCTGCTGCCTGCTCCTCCGAATAACGAACCATTGAATGTGATTGTATTTCCCGATGCATAATCTCTGCCGGGTTGTGTAACCGTAACCGATGCAATGGTATTGGCGGCACTAACCACCACCGTAAATCGTGCTGCAGTACCGGAACCATTCGTTGCACTGGCTGTAACATTGGTATATGTACCCGTTGTCATTCCTGACAGTGTTCCTGAGGTGGCTGTCAATGTACCCGGTCTTAAAGAACCATTGTTTGTAAAAGCATACCACTCAACAGTTCCTCCGGATGAGCCTATGAAATTTGTGAAGTCCCCCGCAGGAAAGTTAGGCGATCCTATTCTTAAAGTACCTCGGCCGGAAACTACTCCTCCACTGCCCGCTCCAAAGTTAAGTCCGGTTTTATCAACGCAGTCTAATGTTGAACCTGTGTTGATCACTAATGACCCTGAACCAAGACCATGGTTATCCATGGTGATGGTGTGATTGACAGCCGTGCCATCACCAATGATAACAGGACAGCTTGCACAAGGAGCTGTGGTGGCGTCTGTTCCAATATGCGTAGCACTGTGCGTCCAGGTACTCAGACTGCTCCAAGATCCATTCGCTTTGCTATAGTATGTTTTGATAACATCAAATGCAACAGCATTACCACAGGTATATTCACCATCCAAGCGATCACCTGATATCGTCCATCCGCTACCGGTATTAAATGCAGGGATCGGAGGAGTTGTTGTAGCATTGAAAGTACTTGTATTATTATATCCCCAGGTGTTTGACGTTCTATCAAACCGCGCCACTCTGTAATTAGCTGTC
>DJFR01000095.1:0-4142 GCA_002432545.1 Flammeovirgaceae bacterium UBA5867
GTATCAGCACCTACCGTTGGTAAATGGAAAAGTGAAGGCGGAAATATACAGCCTCCGGTTGCAAAAGTAATTGATCACCCTGGTGTACATGAAATTTCTGTAAACTATAATGGCGAAACATTCGATCTTCGTGATGCTGCGGTTGTTATAGCAGCGATTACCAGTTGTACTAACACATCAAATCCGGATGTGATGATTGGTGCCGGATTGCTGGCGGAGAAAGCATTGGACAAAGGGCTACAGACAAAACCCTGGGTAAAGACAAGTCTTGCACCCGGTTCAAAAGTTGTAACCGATTACCTGAAGGAAGCAGGACTGCTTACCAAACTCGAACAATTAAAATTCAACGTAGTAGGGTATGGCTGCACTTCGTGTATCGGAAACTCCGGACCACTTCCTGATCCGATAGCACATGCTATTGTAGATCATGACCTGATGGTAGGTGCAGCCCTTTCGAGCAACCGTAATTTTGAAGCGCGTATTCATCCCCTGGTAAAAATGAATTTTCTCATGTCGCCTTTACTAGTGGTGGCGTATGCTATAGCGGGACGAATGGACATTGATTTTTATAACGAGCCGTTAGGGCTTGGCAGTAACGGACAGGATATATACCTGAAAGATATATGGCCATCGCCTGATGAAATTCATAGTGTTGTAAACCGCGTGGTGCACAAAGAACATTTCAAGAAAAACTACGGAGAAATATTTAACGGCAACGAGCAGTGGGAGAAACTGGAGTCGCCTGCAGGTAAAGCCTATAAATGGGATGAGCAATCAACGTACGTGAAGGAAGCCCCTTTCTTTGTAGATCTTTCTGAGGCAGCAGCACCGATTCAACCGATCAACCATGCGCGTGTACTCCTGGCGTTGGGAGACTCGATCACGACAGATCATATTTCACCTGCAGGTGTATTCAATGAAAAATCTCCGGCTGGTAAATATTTACTCGGTCGCGGTGTACCGGTAGAAGAATTCAATTCGTATGGTTCACGCAGGGGGAATGACGAAGTGATGGTGCGCGGTACGTTTGCCAACGTGCGCATTAAAAATAAACTCGCATCGCGTGAAGGAGGCTATACTACGTTTCTACCGACAGGTGAGGAGATGCCGGTATATGATGCTGCCATGAAATATAAAGAGCAGAAGACACCGCTTATTGTACTGGCGGGTAAAGAATACGGCAGCGGTTCTTCACGCGATTGGGCCGCCAAGGGTACATTTCTGCTGGGAATAAAAGCAGTGATCGCTGAAAGTTACGAACGTATACACCGGAGCAACCTGGTAGGTATGGGCGTATTGCCGCTTCAGTTCCGGGATGGTGAAAGTTATACCAGCCTGGGGCTTACCGGTAAAGAAATTTTATCTATACCGGAATTGAATGATAGCGTGCAACCATCGCAGTTGTTAACGGTGCATGTAACAAATGACAATGGGACATCGCGCACCTTCCAGGTATTGTGCAGGCTCGACAGCAAGATTGAAATAGATTACTATCGTAACAATGGTATCCTTCAATATATGCTGCGGCAGTTGCTGATCCGGAACTAGGCTATATATAGTGTAGTCACTTGCGGAGACAGTTTATAACAATGGTACGTTCACCAAAGTCAATTTTACCACCGAGTATATTAAGCAGATCGAGGCCAATGATCCCGGCAACTTTTATATTCGGGTCGTTGAAGTATGCAGACAGGTTATCCAGGTTGGATGCCTTGTTAATGAAATTCAGTTCATGCTGACCAATCTTCACAACAGCCGATCGCACTTCTTTAATAGGCGATCGGCCGCCCAAACCTACAATGTGTCGTTGTGAGTAGTACTTGTTATCGATCGTTTTAAAATTATACTCATAGGCAAGCGATTCATTCAGTAATGTAATGCTGGCCCCGGTATCGAGAATGAAGTAGGCGGCAACTCCGTTAATATAGCATTCAATCAATGCTATATTCCGAACGAGCTTAAAGGTCAGGGTATCCTGTGCCACGCAGGTTAGCACATCCGTTACGAGTGCTATGCTTAAGAGAAGCGTTATGGTAATTTTAGTTTTCAAAGCAATGCCGACAGAGTGCTTTCAGCAACCTGTAATAATTTACCCATACAGTTTTGACGTATTATAGTATATCGATGTTACACAAACGATGCGATCACGGTATCGCTATACGCCCATGACATACAATAGCAGGCACTTCAAGATTAGTGCCATTTGTAAAAACTGATGAATACCGGCAATTGCCTGCATTTATACTTATGCTGCTGAACAAAAGTGGGCGGCAGCGAACGGACAGTGTCCGGTAAATATATAGTATATGGTTTTCAATTTGCTTTTTTATAGTTCAATATCGCCCAACTGTTCAGTCCGATAGCGAACAGTGCTATAATTCCGAGGTGTGGTAATACATCGCGAAATGTACTTCCTTTCAGAATGACCATGCGCATTACTGCAATCAGGTAACTTACCGGGTTGAAGCGGGTAATAACCTGTGCCCATTCGGGCATACTGTCGATTGCTGTAAAGAGTCCGCCCAGCAAAATGAAGATCATCATAAAGAAGAACATGATGAACATGGCTTGCTGTTGTGTATCGCAGAACGTTGATACAAGCAGTCCGAGCCCGAGCACCGCGAGCAGGTATATGGACACAAAGCCGTATAGCAAGGCGAGGTTTCCAACCGGCACAATGCCATAGATCAGCCATGAAACCAGCAGTCCTATGGTGAAAACTATATTTCCGAGTATCCAGAACGGAATGAGTTTACCAAGAATGAAATGGTGTTTGCGGATAGGGGTAACGTTGATTTGTTCGATGGTGCCTGCTTCCTTTTCTTTTACAATGTTCAAGGCTGTAAGAAAGCCACCGATCATCGTTACCAATACGGCCAATATGCCGGGCACCATATATACCCGGTAATTGAGATTCGGGTTAAACCAGTTGGAAGATGTAACCTTGATGGTGGGTATATCATTGAACCGACCCGCCTGCATAAAATCAATGCGTATGTCCTGGTTATAATTGCGAATGATAGTCGCGAGGTATGCACTGCCCAGGTTCGCTTTTACACCATTGATAGCGTTCACCGCGATCAATAATTTTTGTTCATCTTCACGAATAAGGTTGCGCTCAAACCCGCTCGGTATTTCCAGTACAACATCGGCATCATCAGACTCAATCAGACGAAAAGCTTCCTGATAGGAATTGTTATACCCGGTTAACCGGAAATACCCGGATGATGTAATCTTTTCAATCATCTTTTGCGAGTAGGAGGAGTGATCGTGATCAACCACGGCCAGGTATATATTTTTAACTTCATAGTTCGCAGCGAGTGGCAGGATTAATAATTGCATGACCGGCATCACCAGGATCATGGCGAGTATAGAGCGGTTCCGGAATATTTGCCGGAATTCTTTTTGAAGCAGAAATTTTATAGCTCTCATGCGAGTCGTATTTTAAAATTCTTTAGGCTGATAAATAGTAAGAACAGGGTTATGCCCAGCAGGATCAATGTCTCTTTCCAGACAGCGGCTATACCAAGTCCTTTTATCATGATGGATTTCACAATGATATAGTACCACTTGGCCGGTATAATGTTCGAGAGAATCTGCAACGGCACCGGCATGTTTTCGATCGGAAACATAAAACCGCTGAAGAGAATTGTTGGAAGCAACATGCCCATCAGGGATATAAGCATGGCTGTTTGCTGAGAATCTGTTTTTACCGAGATGAATATACCCAGCGTAAGACAGGTAATAATGAAGAGTGTACTCTCTGCAAACAGAAGAAGAATGCTTCCATGCACGGGGAGATCGAGCAGAAATACGCTGAGCAACAAAATTGAAACTACGTTCACAAGCGATAACAGTAAATAGGGAATTGCTTTGGATAGAATAACTAATATAGGTTTGAAAGGAGAGACGAGGAGTATCTCCATCGTGCCGGTCTCTTTTTCTTTTACGATGGAGACAGCCGTCATCATCACGCACACGAGCATGAGCACCAACGCCATAACGCCCGGTACAAAATTAGGCGCACCCTTCAGCTGTGGATTATAAAGCATCCTGGTTTCAGGAACGATTCTGTAGGGCACCTTCGTTGTCTCATTGATCTGCAGTTGATAATCTTGTATAACAGACGATGCATAGTTGAT
>DJFR01000095.1:4209-13717 GCA_002432545.1 Flammeovirgaceae bacterium UBA5867
TGCTGTTTTCTCGATTTCAAAATAATGACTGGCTTCAATTTGTGATACAAGTTGTTGTGATGCTATATCGCGCGCATGATCTACAATCAGTATCTTCGAGTTCTTTACTTCATTGGTCAACGCAAAGCCAAAGATCAGGATCTGNNACGATCGGCATACCAAACAATATCAGTAAAGTCTTACGGTCGCGGAGTACGTGCGCAAATTCTTTTCGGATAAATACCCTCAGTTGTTTCATATACTATATATTGTTTTAGTCGGCACGCTTCGCACCCCGTGCAAGCTGGTAGAACACTTCGTCCATGGAGGAAGCGCTGAATTTCTTTTTGAGGTTGTGTGGTGTATCGAGTGCTTCGATCCTGCCATCCACCATAATGGACACGCGGTTGCAATACTCGGCTTCATCCATATAGTGTGTGGTAACAAATACAGTTACTCCTTTTTCGGCTGCATCGTAAATGAGATCCCAGAACTGCCTGCGCGTTACCGGGTCTACGCCACCGGTAGGTTCATCCAGGAATACAATCTTCGGTTGATGCAACACGGCCACGGAAAATGACAATTTCTGTTTCCATCCAAGTGGTAAACCGGATACTAACTTCTTCGCTTCGTTTTGCAAACCGAGTTGGTTGATCAGTTCATCGCTCTTGCGTGCGATCTCGTCATCCGGTAAACCATATATACCACCGAAGAAGCGGATGTTCTCCAATACGGTAAGATCTTCATACAACGAGAACTTCTGGCTCATATAGCCGATATTCTTCTTGATCTTTTCCGTCTCGCGGTAAACATCATAACCGGCAATCACCGCGTTACCGGATGACGGGATCGACAACCCGCACAGCATGCGCATAGCTGTTGTCTTACCGGCACCGTTTGCCCCGAGAAACCCGAAGATCTCACCGGTATATACTTCCAGTGTTATTGCATTGGTAGCGATAAAGTCACCAAACCGTTTGGTAAGATTTTCAGTTTTAATAACAGCCTCTTTCATGCGCGCAGCAGTTTAATGAAGCAATCTTCAATGGTGGGTTCTATTCGTCTTACTTCGATGTTATCCATACCGGCATGTTTCAGTATGGAGAGAATGTCCTGCTCATGATTTACGTGCTCCTTAAATGTAGCATGCGCATACTCACCGAATGCATAACTGGTAGCCACTGCGTTGTTTGAGCCCAGTACTTTGAGCAGGGCTGGCATTTTCTCCGCGCGAATGGCATATAGTATATCCGGATACGATTTAACAATAGCACTGGGTGTATCAATAGCCAATATGGAGCCGTGCTGCATCAGCGCAATGCGGTCGCATAAGGTAGCCTCGTCCATATAGGGTGTCGATACCAGTATGGTAATATTCTGTTCTTTAAGTCGCTTCAGCATTTCCCAGAACTCCTTGCGTGACACCGGGTCAACACCCGTAGTAGGTTCATCGAGAAACAACACCGTTGGTTTGTGGATCAGTGCACAGCACAATGCCAGCTTTTGTTTCATACCGCCTGATAACTTTCCGGCCCTGCGATCTTTAAAGCGTTCGAGTTGTACATATATATCTTTGATCAGGTGGTAATTTTCTTCTATGGTTGTATTGAATACTGTAGCGAAGAAGTTGAGATTCTCGGCAATCGTAAGATCAGGATACAGTGAAAATTTACCCGGCATATAGCCCACGGTATGTCTGATTTGCTGATAGTCTTTTACAATATCATAGCCATCTACCAGCGCACTTCCTCCGTCCGGCAGGAGTAGCGTTGTGAGCATGCGGAAGATGCTGGTTTTCCCGGCGCCATCCGGACCGATAAGTCCAAACAATTCACCGCGTTCCACCATAAAGGACACAGAATTTACCGCGGTTGTTTTTTCAGAGCCGTATACCTTGGTGAGGTTGTCGGCAACAATAGCAGGGTGCTGATGTGTTGACATAGGGTCGATTGTGTTCATATAGTATTGGATCATAACCACCAGCGGTTAGAATTTTACTTCTCCGTACATGCCGATCTTGAGCTTGCCGTCATTCTTAACTTTTATCTTAGTAGCATATACCAGGTTGGCGCGCTCATCTTTCGTCTGAATGGTTTTAGGTGTGAACTCCGCTTTGTCACTGATCCACACAACGGTACCCGTATGCGTTGTATAGTTTCCGTCCTGTGCATCGACCAGTACCTGTACCTGTTGATTCAGTTTTACCTGTGTAAACTGGTCACCGGTGATATAGGCGCGCAGTATAATTTCAGAGAGATCTGCAATTTTATAGAGCGGTTTTCCATTGACAGCCATTTCGTTTGATTCGGCATACTTGGTAAGAACCGTGCCCGCGATCGGATTCACAATTCTGCATTTCTCCAATTGATCGTTTAACTGTTCGATTTGTACCGTGAGCGGAAGCGTTTCTTCACTGAGACTCGCAGAAGTAATGCGAAGCGATGATCGTTGTCCTTCAATCTGCTTGTTGATAATAGCAACCTGTGCATTGGCATCGTCCAGTTGTTTTTGTGTGGCAGCATCAGCTTTCAGCAGGTTGGTAACGCGTTGTTGTTCACGATGCGCCTGCTTCAATTGCTCTTGCAACGCTGCGATCTGTGTAGCAACATCCGGTCGTTTGCTCAACACAGCCTGTATCTGTGCCTGCAATTGTTTTTTGCTCAGGTATAGCTGAACACTGTCGATAGCGCCTATATATTGTCCGGCCTGCAATACTTCACCCTCTTCGAGGTTTAATGCTTTGATAAGTCCGGAGGCTTCTGCTGATACAATGACCTCGGTGGCTTCGAATGTACCGGATGCATCGTAGAGGTTACTGTTGCCGCTGCACGATGCCAGGAGCAGGGTAGTGGAAATGATGAGTATATTTTTCATGGTATGTGGTTTACTTTTTAATTGTTGCCTGGCCCGCCCGTTGTGGACTGGTGATTATATTGTGCGAGCAGCCATTGGATCTCGTGCAGTATCCGGTTTTGGCGGGCCTGATCTTCGGCATTTACTTCGCGCAGGTAATCGTTGCTGGTAATTACACCGTTCTCAAGTTGTGCGGCCGATGCTTTCTTTACACTTTCCCGAAGTGTGATGATCTCGTTATCGGAAGAAAGTAATTCCTGTAGCCGTGTGATGTCGGCATGTTGCTGCCTGCGCGTCAGGTTGGTATTGAAGAGAAACGTCTCGCGCTGCAGTCCTATAGTCTTTCGGGAATTGTCCAGAAGTGCTTTGTCTTTCTTCAAAGTATATAATCCTCCCAGCGACCAGGTTAATCGTGCTCCCCCGATATAGTATGCTTCAAAATTGTTGCTCAGCATGTTGAGTGCCGGCCGGCCATAGCCACCCTGGAAAAACAAACTCAGCTTCGGACTATTCTTTACTTGCAGTTGCTGATATTGTATATCTATACTTCTGTTTTGATAATCATAGAGTGCGAGTTCCGGCCGCGTGATCTCATCACTTACCGCGAGTTGCTGTGGTTTGGCAAGCGTTGTGTTATCATTCAGTGTCTGATTGATAAACATACCGAGCATATCCAGGTAGGCAGAGCGTGTAGCACGCAGCTCAGTGGTGCGTTGATGTGCTTTCAGTAATTCAGCCTTCAGTGCATCGGCATTGCTTTTAAAAGCTGTACCATTGTCGATGGCAGCCTGTGTTTTTCGGATACCCAGTTGCAGATCGTTTTGCAGCAATTCATTCTGGCGCAGTTGTTCGTCCGTGGTGAGTATGCCGAAATACAGCTGGTTGATGCGCTCTTTCAGACTGTACAATTCAACCGTAAGTTTTTGCTCTTCCACTTGTGCATTTATGTCGTGGGTATTTTTTTGCTGCCGGATGGCACCGCCATCATATATAGTCTGGTTTACTTCTGCATAAAGTTTATATTGATCTTTACTCAACTGCGGAGCTTCAGTCCCGGGTATAGCTATTGGCAACTGCGTTACCGCAGATTGATAAGTGGCCTGACCGTTGATCGTAAATTGTGGCAAGTACCCTTTCGAAGCGTTATCGATCGAGTAATCTTTACTTTTAGCTATAAGGTCGCGTTGCTTAACCAGCGGGTAGTTTTGCTCAGCCCGTGTATAGCAAGTCTCAATTGTAAGCGTTTCGTTTTGTTGGGCCTGCACAGTATATGCATGCAGGAGCAACAGCCACAGGTATACCGGAAAAGAATATTGTTTAACCATCTTTTTTAATTATTTGATTTAATCATTTGATTAATTTGTGTTTAAAAAAATTAACGTGTCTTCAAAAGCGCTTTCATCCAGAACGGAATAAGTGCTTTCCGTTCTTCCATCATACTTTGAAAACCTTTCGCACTCAGACTGCCAGCTTCCTGCAGCACAGGTTTGGCAATGAATGGAAAGAGTACCATACCCAGCAGACTTATTACAAAATGCAGCGGGTTGATATCGGGCCTCTTCTCTTTGAGTTGCTTGACGAAGTGTGATTCCTGTATCAGTTTTACAGCCTGTATTTTACCGGCAAATCGCTCGGGATTATTCCGGATCTCGCTCATAACGAAAAGCGGCAGATCCGGATTTTCCATGAGCATACCAATATGATTCGTTGCAGCCAGTTCGATCTTCTTCTCCAGCGTTGTACTGGTGTCATTCAGGATCGGAGCGAGAACACCAAAGAGCTTCTGTACTTTTTCCATCATCACAATTTCAAAGAGCTTTTCTTTGCTGCGGAAATAGTAATTCAGCAGCGCAAGATTTAGTCCTGCTTCCTCAGCGATATCACGTGTCCGTGTGCCGGCATAACCCTTTTGCATAAAAACTTTACGGGCTGCCTCTTTAATTTTTTCTTCTGTCGTGATATCCGGTTCTACTGTCTTCTTTCTTGGCATGTTGTTGTTATGAAGGCTGATACGGAAGCAAATGTAGCGGTGTTTCGTTTTTGATCAAAGTTTTTAATCAAATGATTAAAAATAAGATTGAAGTGCGTAATTTTAGCTTTAAGTCGTGATAAGATTGGATTAAGCTGTGAGTCAGGAATGCCTGTAGTTAGAAGAGAAGAATTTTAAAAAAGCATGAGTGTTGTAGAAAATATTACCGCCCTGCGGGAATTAAAATGACCCCTTCATTAGTTTTAGAGTTACGTTTTACTTTTACACATGGAAGAAACTTTACTTCGAATGAATGAAACAGCACTCTTGTCGACCCACGCGAGTGTTTCGTTGTCATTCAATCCCTTTTTAGAATATCTCAAAAAACGTTTGCATAGCGAACGCACGGTTAAAACCGAATACTATCGTCATATCATTGAGCGCTTTACAGAAAATCCATCCTGGAGAACAGGACTGCCTGTGGATGATCTTGAAGCATACAAGGAACTGTTTGAAATTGTATACTTTGTGTTGACACCACTGGCAGCTGATGAAAAGGAGACGATGTGGGGATTAAGCACACCGGTGCCGGGAACGTTGTTCTATAGCACCGAAAGTCTTTCGAAATTTCTGAGCGACAACAACACGATCAAAGAGCCAACCGGTATAGCTTCGGACCATTGCAGTGTTAGCAAGGACATGCAATTTATGTATGGGCTTGTGCTCGAACGGTTCTACAACATTTCCTCACTCGCCAAGAAAGATACTGTTTACTCGTATACCAACTCCATTACCAAGCTCTCGAAGTTTCATAAAGTTCATGTTGATACACAGTTTGTTGATATCCGCGTGAACGGGGCATTGCCTGACCTGGACTACGATGTACTTGCTACATACCTGCATGATGGAACAAGTTCGGAATCACTGATCTGCCGGTTGAAGAAAATGCTTCCGCTGGATAATTTTATCTTCGAGGGTTTTACCGTTATAACATTAACCGATGTTACTGTGCAGCATTCGCTCGATAAGATACGCAATGTGATGGTGCATCATTCCTATAACAACGATCAGTATCTTGAAATTGCCCAGGCGCTGAAGACAATAGCGGGTAATGAGCATACGCAGTTCCGGCTGGTGCCGATTATTGGTGTGAATGGTAAATCTACATTTGCCTCCAATGAAGAGTGTATACAAAGTATATTGATGAATGCCTTGCACGACTCGGGTGTCACCGAAGAGGCGTTGACTATATTTATCGAAAAATACCAGCGCAACCCGCGCATACTGGTATATAATGCGATATCATCCGAAGAAAAAACAGACGATGGTTTTCTGCGCATTCTAAAAAAGACTCCGGTGGAATCATACGCGTTACTGCCGGTATATTATCACAGTGAGCTTACCGGTGTGCTGGAAATTTACTCGGAGAGGGAAGTTCTGTTTGATGAACGCCTGTTCTCCAAAGTACAGACAGCCATACCGTTGATTGCGCAGTTACTGAAATTTACCCGTGATGAATTCCAGTCACAACTGTCTAATGTAATCCGTGACAAGTTTACATCGCTGCAGCCCGCGGTACAATGGCGCTTCAACGAAGTTGCGTGGCATTACCTGCAACGTAACTATACAGACCTGAGCAATCCGGAGATAGAAGAGATCCGCTTTGAAAATGTATACCCGCTATACGGTGCTATTGATGTACGCAATTCTACTACCGAACGGAATCGTGCTATACATGAGGATATTAAAAGTCAGTTGACACTCCTGGAGGAGACTTTATTTGCGTTAAGGTCTGTCGATCGCGATCATGCCGAACCGGATGGTACCATGAACGAAGAATGTACGCGATGGAAAGACCAGATTGATGGCTACTTTACATCACGCGATGAAATAGCACTGAACAATTTCCTAGAAACCGAAGTACACCCGTATTTACTGGAAGTGAAAGATGCGTACCCGGAAGCACAGGCCATTGTAGCCCGTTATTTTAAAGCGATCGATGAGCGGGAGGGAGCAGCTTTTAAAAACCGTTCGGAACTTGAGACCTCCTTGCAGTTGATCAATACCAAGTTGAATCAATACTTTGATGTAGCACAGAAAATGTTGCAGGCTGAGTATCCTTTCTACTTCGAGAAATTCCGTACAGATGGTATCGAGTACGATTTATATATAGGGCAGTCCATCGCTCCTGAAAAGCGATTTGAGACAGCACATCTGAAGAGACTTCGTCAATGGCAGTTGCAGTCGATGGCCGAGATCGCGCGACTAACACAGCGTTTGTTGCCAAAGATGCCACGCCATCTGCATACCACGCAGCTGATCTTCGTGCATGCGCGCCCGATCGACATAACCTTCCGTAACGATGAAAGACGCTTTGATGTGGAAGGTGCATATAACATTCGCTACGAGGTGATCAAGAAACGCATTGATAAAGTACTGATCAAAGACACACGCGAGCGCCTCACACAGCCGGGCAAGATTGCTATTGTATATTTCAATCAGCAGGAAGCGCAGGAATACATAGACTATATCCGCGAGCTGCAGCAACAGGGTTTACTGGATGACAGCCTCGAATACCTGGAGCTTGAAGAATTACAAGGTGTTAATCGCCTCAAAGCACTTCGGGTAGGAGTAAAATATCACTAATTCAATCGCAACCACTACGTAAATAAAATATCCTGCAGCACCTGAGGATACTTTATTTTTAGGATACTTCAATGATTGATCGGTACTTCAATGATAACAATGTGACTTTCAGAAAGGAAGTTAATATTGATGCTGTCGGTATTCCAGATACCCATACCGTTGCGTTCGTTCACAATCTGCGAGTTAGCCTGTACAGCACCTTGCACCACAAACAGGAAAACACCTTTGTTAACGGGGTTGAAAGTATACTTCGTCTCCAGTCCCTTTTCAAAATAGCCTAATGAAATTTTGGCGTTCTGGTTGATCCAGCAGTGGGCTTGTCCTTCTTCTGAACTCACCACCGTTACCAGTTGGTTGATTCTTTTCTCTGCAGGGAAATACCTGCGTTGATACCGTGGTGTTATATTCTGGATCTTGGGTTCGATCCAGATCTGCAGGAAGTTTACTTCGTCTTCACCCACGTTATGTTCTTCATGACGCAAGCCGCTGCCGGCACTCATGATTTGCACCCAGTCTTTGTTTACTACTTCTTTATACCCTAATGAGTCAATGTGATTCATGGAGCCCTGCAGCATAATGGAAATGATCTCCATGTTGGCGTGTGGGTGTAATCCGAAACCATTGCCCGGCTTTACAAAGTCATCGTTAAATGCGCGCAATAGTCCGAAGCCGTTTCGTATAGGATCATAATAATTTGAGAAGCTGAATGTAAAATTACTCTTCAGCCAGCCAATGTCTTTGGTGCCGCGTTCGCCCGGAGTATACAATTGATAGTGCATGATCGTATTTTTTTGTGTTGATATGGACATCGTTTCCTGTTATATCGACAACAGTACTTTCCATATATATCGTAAATCTACCATGGCAAATCGGGTGTGCTGCTTGAACTAGGTTAAGAAATAGAACCCTTGAAAACCAATACACAGCATGAACCTTGAACTAGATTAAGAAATATATCTTAACGCCAACTTTACTCGTATTACCCGATAGTAGAATGAAATTAACATTCATATTTGTATCACCAACGCAGACGCACCACGCGACTGCCACAATAAAACGTAAACAAACACAACTATGGAAAATAAAGTATTAGGTATCCATCACATCACCGCCATTGCCGGAAGTGCTAAACGTAATTATGAGTTTTATACAAAAGTTCTCGGACTGCGCATGGTAAAGAAGACCGTTAACTTTGACGATCCCGGTACATATCATTTTTACTTTGGTGATGAAGTAGGAACCCCTGGCTCCATCCTTACTTTCTTCCCGTGGGAAGGTATCACTACCGGGAGAAACGGTGCCGGTATGGCGACTGAAATTGGTTACTCTGTTCCGGATAAAAGTTTTGATTTCTGGATCGACCGTTTTCAGAAGAACAATGTGAAAGTTACCGGAACCGGTGAACGTTTCGGAGAGCAGTATATATCTTTTGAAGATCCGGATGGACTAAAGCTCGCATTGATCGTATCAAAACAATCCGACCTTCGTAAACCATGGGAAACTGCTGACGTAAAGAGTGCAGTTGCTACCAAAGGTTTTCATAACATAACGCTCACGTTGCGCGATATCAAAGCAACTGCTTCTGTACTCACCGATATATTTGAATATACGCTGGAAGCGCAGGAAGGAAACCGCTACCGCTACAGAACTAACGCAATTGAGAATGCATCTATAGTGGATTTGGTAGAAGCTCCTGGCGAGAACGGAGGTATAGGCGGAAGCGGTACTATTCACCACGTAGCGTTCCGCGTGAAAGATGAAAGTATATTAATGTACTTTCGTGAAAAAGTGTTGAAGAAAGGATTAAACATCACACCGAAGATCGATCGTAATTATTTCTTCTCCCTATATTTCCGCGAACCCGGTGGAGTGCTTTTCGAAATAGCCACAGATAATCCGGGCTTCGATGTAGACGAACCCGTAAGTGAACTGGGCCAAAACCTGAAGTTACCAGCACAATACGAAAGCAACAGGAAGGAGATCGAGCAAGTACTGCCGGCTTTGAAATAGCTGCGAGTTGTGAGCTTTGAGCTGCGAGAAAAAGGCAGCAGGCTGCAAGCT
>DJFR01000012.1 GCA_002432545.1 Flammeovirgaceae bacterium UBA5867
CGAAAGGTGTTTTATCCTATATCATAGGGTCTAATGGTGAAGCATTGGTTGTAGATGCAGCGCTCGACCCGCAGGTATATTTGGGCTTGGCAGCAGTTAACGGGTGGTCCATTAAGTTCGTGACAGATACTCATATACATGCAGACTATCTTTCGCGTACCAGAGAACTAGCCAAAGTAAGTAAAGCAAAGCACCTGTTGATAAATAATGCTGGTGTTACTTATCCATTCACATCAATAAATGATGGTGACCATCTTAGTATTGGGAATGCTATTATTGAAGTTATATATACTCCCGGTCATACCTTAGAAAGCACATCTTTCAAAATAGGAGAGGATGCATTGCTTACAGGTGACACGTTGTTTATTGACGGAGTGGGTAGGCCTGACCTGAAGGCCAACTCAGATGAAATCATTGCAAGAGCAAAACTTCTTTATCATTCGATACACAAATTACTACGTCTGAATCCCGACACACTTGTGCTTCCGGCACACTTGGCTACGACTGTTCAATTAGATGGTAAATTGATTACTGCAAGTCTTAAAACTCTAAAGGATAAACTCCACATATTGAAGTTGGCAGAAGATGAGTTTGTAGACTATACGAGAACCCGTATACCCCCTACACCTCCCAACTATCTTATCATTGCTGCATTAAATAAGCANNCAGATTTGGAAGCTGGTGCTAATCGTTGTGCGATTGCTTAAAGAATTTTTATGACACTGCTAGAGGATAAGAATTATAACGAACAGTCTGTTTTCCTCCCGGAGAATTTACTTCGCGAAGCAAGAAGACAAAAAGATCTGAAAGATTGCAATGTACCGCGAGTATGTGTACTTGACCCCGATGGAGATATTGTTCGGTACTTAAAAAAGAACTCTGCAAAACTAAGCTCTTGTTGGGCATGCTACCACAGTGGCTTATATAGTATGCTTTGCTCATCTAACAAAATTCGATGGCACAACAGAATGGAGACTTTGAAAAAGGTGCTGAGAATGGAAGTCTCACATCACTTGAATTAATTTATCAAACGATAAAACTTCTACAATGATGAGTGCAGAAATCAAGCTCGGCCTTAAAGAAAATTGGAAGCAATTTACTTTGCTGGTGATTGTAAATGCTTTTGTAGGTGGGATGATTGGTTTGGAACGAACCATTATTCCACAAATTGCCGAAGCCGAGTTTGGTCTGGAAGCAAAAACAGCCATCCTCTCTTTCATCGTTATGTTTGGTATAACGAAAGCATTTACCAACTACTATACTGGAATGTTGGCTAATCGTTTTGGAAGACGGAACCTGCTTGTAGTAGGTTGGCTATTAGCTTTGCCGGTTCCGCTATTTCTGATTTACGCGCAAAACTGGAACTTAATAATCTTAGCGAACATCTTTTTAGGTATAAGTCAAGGGCTCACATGGTCAAGCACAGTTGTAATGAAGATTGACTTAGTAGGAGAAAAAGACAGAGGTTTTGCTATGGGATTAAATGAATTTGCCGGATATATAGCCCTTGCCGTTATTGCATTTGCTACCGGCTGGATTGCCAGCCGCTATGGACTTAGGCCGTATCCATTTTATATCGGGATTGGCTTAGGTTTCTTCGGTTTACTGCTTAGTCTGTTTTTTGTAAAAGACACACATCAGCACGTAAAACTTGAAGCTACATCAAGTAAAATTCCGTTATTAAAAAATGTCTTTTGGGACACAACCTGGAAGCACAAAAATCTGGGCTCCATTACTCAAGCGGGCCTTATCAATAATCTGAATGATGGAATGGTATGGGGACTATTTCCGTTACTGCTTGTATCGAAGGGATTCGATCTGCATCAAACCGGGATTATCGTTGCCACCTATCCGGCAGTTTGGGGGCTGGGACAACTTTCCTCTGGCAAACTTGCAGATAAATACTGCAAAAAGACTTTACTATTCCTCGGTATGTTTGTGCAAGGTGTCGCGCTTCTTGCAATGATTGCTGTAAACTCTTTCATTTGGTTCATCGTGTTATCTGCGCTACTGGGAATTGGCACAGCTATAGTATATCCAACTTTCCTTGCTGCAATTGCAGACTATACTCATCCGGAGCAACGGCCAAAAAGTATCGGCATATTCCGTTTATGGCGAGATCTTGGCTATGCTATTGGCGCTATACTTACCGGATTAATAGCTGATCGTTTAGGCTTGCTCGCTCCGATTCTGGTGATTGGACTTCTAACAGTTGCATCTTCGCTTATAGTAAAATTCAGAATGAGTTGTGCTGAACAAAAAGCAGTGCCTCCAAACTTAAAGTTTCAGCTTTCACCTTGCCATTAATTCAATCTACATGAAAATGAGATCTCTGCTTGGCACGCTAAACTTGATTCAATCTATATAGTAGCGAATATTCGCAATGCGTTGATTGCATCCATCGACACCTCCATTGAAGGCAATACGTCAAAGCTCAAGGAGATCAATAGGCACATTAATGAAAAGTATAACGAAGTAAAATATACCGCGGCTGTTGTTAAAACGTTGATGGAAACTTTCGCCGTGAAATACGGGTCTGAGAACTTTTTACCAGCACTCAATGTGATTCACGAAAAACTACAGCTACTTCGAAGAATAACGGAGCGTGAAAGCTCTTTGTGGTATGAAGCGAAAATATACATCCCTTTACTCATGAATGGAAAAAAAAGCGTTAAAGACCTGCAGGAACCCTTCGACAATAGATATACCCTTACATATTCCCTGGAAATGATCGATGAGATCAGGCGATTGGAATCAAAGTATGAGACGCTGCGTACCAGGCATTGACGAATTATCAGAACGATGGTTGGAAGTACGGTGTTAGGAATCAGCCGATAAAAACCAAACGGCATTATCGGCTTTATAGTTACCTAAAGATTCTGTATGAGAAGCACACAGTATAGAATGAAATAGAAGAGAATCATATCTGGTACGTAGTCGAAGAGCATCCAACGATGATTTACAAGCGTCATCCAACTCGTTATCGTTCCTTCGGGGAGAAGTATATGTACTATACCTCTCCGCAAGGAATGAAGACTTAATCAATACGGCATAGAAAAAATCATCAACCTGTTGTCCTTTTGCTGAACGTTTACTTACCCGGCAGTGTAAAGCGGCTTGATCAGAATTACCTCTCCATTGGCCAACGTTATTTCCAGTTTGTAAGTCCCTTTCTCAAAGGCCGCTGTCGGCTTCACCCGAAGCTGTTTGCTGCCGGAATACTGCCATGAACTTACGGTACAGGCAACGTCCGCCTTTCCTTCCTGGCTGATGAGTTTCGCACCCGTAATTTCGCTGATCGAGTTGTAGTGTTCCGTGAAAACTGAACCATCATTGGAAATCTGCGGAGTGTAGTAATGGTACTCGTTGATAATGATCAAAGACTTCTTCACAACCCGTACCGTGTAAACCCTTGCCGCGCCTGTCTCAGAAGTAATCGTGTACTGAACATCGTTTGTAAAATTCTTGATGGCGGTGCGGTCCGGCGAAATAGTGGCGCGTTCGGAAATATCAATCCGCACGTTGGTATAATTCGTAACGTTCTCGGTACTCAATACCGGTACCACAATCGCGTTGCTGGAAAGCCCGGCAAGATCCGGATCGTCCGGGAACAAATTGTCCTTATTTGATCCAGAGTAAACAATTGGCGCACCTTCGTTCAACACAAAATACCGGAGCGTGTTATCCAGATTACGGATCACGACTTTGTATGGAACGTCCAGTGTAGGAGACACGTGAACGTAATGATCTTCCGGATCCGCCAGATCGATCGTTGATCCCGATACAGGTGAGATAGTCTCACCGTTCTCCATGGTTATTTCTGTTACGAGGGTATTTTTCCAAAGCAACGCGGAACGGACGTCACTGAATTTCGCATCCAATACAATCTCTTTTTTAACGTGATCAATTTTTCCATTCGTAGTCTGGTATCCGCCGGCGATCATTTTAAATTCTTTCAGTCCATACGTGTACTTAACTTTTATCGTATAGCGCTGTTCGGATTTATCTTCCGCTGTAACCGTGTAAGTTGCCTCGGCAGAAATGTCGATGGCCGTTCCCGACGCTGGAGACAGCGTTGCTTTTTCGGATACGACTACGGTTGGCGTAAGCTCTTTTACATCGATAAACCCCGGCATTGTGATGGTGATGGTACGGCCCGCTTCATCAACTTCGGTCTCATATCCTGCTACGGCAAAGGATACGATCGACTTTGCCGATGACTTGGATTCCACTGGAGGATTGGGTGTCGGATCTGTACTTTCGTTGTCACCGCTGCATGAGAACATACCAACAGCAAGTACATAGACACTTACACTGGCCGTGCTGAACAAAAAATTCCTGAAACGTTTCATAAGGTTTTAAATGATTAAATAACGGTATGGCTACCCGTCTAACGGTATGGCTACCCGCAAAAGTATTTAAAACACCCGTTCTCAATTGTTACTTTTAGTGACATTTCATGCAACCGTCAGGTTAGGACAAAGCGGTTTAAAAATACATCGTAGGAGACAAGCCAGCCAATATTTCCGATATATAGCCGCCTCTGGCAACCGGGAATCCATTCACCGGAGAGATTATCGTATGTGAGTCTGCTTATTTCTGTTCCATTTCTTACACACTGTAAAGTAAAAAATCCACCCGGGACATTAGAACTCATCCACCGCGAAAATCAATGGTAAGGTCGTTTTAATTTACACGGGTTTTGAANNTGGGGAGTTGATAAAGCTCTAGCAATCTGATTCCATCAGCACCGAAGTATAAAAAACAATTTGGTCAGGGTTTTTAAATATGTGGCGTTGTGGTGGATAATTTTAACAGTGGGATTTTACTTACAGCTTCATTCTTTTTGATGTTTGTCACGCGTGCATAAATTTCTGTTGTCGTCACGTGTTTATGCCCCAGTAGTTTTGAGACTACATATATATCTACACCCTGTGACAATAGAAGTGTTGCGTGTGTATGCCTGGCACAGTGGAAAGTTATAGTGCGATGGATACTTGCTCGTAGCATCCAGCGGCTTAATGCTACATTGGTATAGGCACTATATTTCAGGCCGACAAATATTTTAGCATAAGGCCCTTTCGGTGATCCTAGTATCCAAATAAGGATTGTGTGGTATTTTTATAACGCACAGATAAGTAGAGAGTTGCTTGGATTTTATTAGGGATGGTTGGCAATTCTATTTGCCGATGGCAGTTATCTAATCATATAAGAGTAAGCCTTCCATTTGTTATTCTTTTACATTGAATTTGTGAAGGCTTCGTTTACTACTTTGTCATTGCTTATAAGCTTTTGTTGATCACGTCTTCTCGCCTTAAAAACTACTCACTCTTCAGCGTAGTGGCCGGGTTGATTCTTGCCATTGTCAGCGTGAGGTAGCCTAATGTAATCCACGATAGTAAAATCAAAAACATTCCAGCGCCAATGAAAATGATTGGATTCAATGTAACGCGATAAGCAAAATTCTGAAGCCAGTTTTGCATGATCAAGATTACAACCGGTGTAGCGATGATGACGGCAATCAAAATCAGAATAGTAAAATCCTTAAGCAACAAAACCACGAGATTACCGAACTCAGCACCGAGAATTTTTCTTACACTGATTTCTTTAGTCTTGTTGCGGAATGTGAGCGCTGCGATTCCCAGCAGTCCAAAGCAGGCAATCAAAATGGCTACTCCGGAGAATGCAATGATAACGCGATTGATATTTTGCTCATTGCGATATTGTTGGTTAAGATTATCAGCCAGGAAAAAGAACTCGAACGTAAACCTGTTGTCGAATTTTTTCCAGGTTCCTTCTATTTCCTTAATCGTTTTGTTGAAATCATTGGTGTTGAGTTTTA
>DJFR01000041.1:0-153 GCA_002432545.1 Flammeovirgaceae bacterium UBA5867
TAGTATACACAGCAGAATGATTTTATTTCCCGAACAAACTGTTACTGAAATACCCGGATATAGTCTACGACCATGTGCTGCGGAAAAGATGTGGTTGCATCCGGACTGCCAGGCCACTTTCCTCCTACAGCTACGTTGAATATGAAAAAGAAC
>DJFR01000041.1:169-12408 GCA_002432545.1 Flammeovirgaceae bacterium UBA5867
ATCATCTACATACCAGGTAATTTTGGAAGATGTCCACACCAGTGAAAATACATGGAACTCATCATTGAATATACCGCTGCTCAACGTGTGAGAATCTGTATGGCTCGCATAAGCTCCGGCATTGTCCCAATGTACTGTACCATGCACGGTGTTATCTTTGCCTGTACCTCCTACCAATTCCATAATATCAGTCTCGCCACACTTTGGCCATCCTACTGTGCCGAAGCTATCACCAAGCATCCAGAGTGCAGGCCATATACCCTGTCCTTTTGGTAACGCTGCGCGTATATCGATACGACCGTATTGAAAAGACTTTTTATCTTTTGTGATCAGGCGCGATGATGTATAGTTACTGCCGAGGTAATTTTCTTTTTTAGCAGTGATAACCAGGTAGCCGTCTTTCACCGATGTATTCTCTTTGCGATAGTACTGCAATTCATTATTACCCCAGNNTTTTGGCCATTGGTGTAATACTGCAATTCATTATTACCCCAGCCGTCCGTTCCGGTGCCGGCCTCATAGCTCCAATACGCTAAGTTCAGTGATGTTCCATCAAACTCATCGTTCCATACCATTGTCATGCCGCTATAGTTTGTCGGTGTGGTATAACCGGTTGCAGGTATAACTACTTCACCGTTGTTATCAGAGCCCACTGTAATGGTAATCTGCTTTGATTCTGAAATGAAGTCTGATGTCGTTACATGTGCCTGCACCTTTACAGTATAACTACCGGATTTTGCATAGGTATGGCTCGCTCTGCCATCCGTTACTTTTACCGGTGTCTCCGAGGCGCTTTCTCCGAAATATATAGTATAGAAGTTCGTATTCGCGGCCGATGCTACAACCGAAACCAGGCCCGTGGCATTGTCACTCACGGTTACACTTATCTGCAGGTTAGATGGTAACGTTAATGTCTGCTCTTCATCGTCTCCTCCGCATCCTGCCATTATCATCATACCAAGAAGTATACAGGTGAATGATGCTTCCAGTCTGTTTATCATATCGGTTTTTAACTTTATCCAAGTTTAAAAGAACTGCCCCGGAGATCATTTCTCTCGGGGACAATTCTTCATTATAAATTTATTTATTATTCCGGCAGCAATTCGAAATCGTCCAGGAAGAATATACCTCCAGTAAAGATCGCTTCACCACCAATCTGTACAACTACTTTATCGAAATCGGTACGATTCGCGTACGCACTGAAATCAAACGTAAGCTCCAGCCATTTGTCTGTTTGCAGATTTTTCTGAATCACTTCGGCCTGTGTCGTATATGCGTTACCGCCTAACTCGGAGTTCTGCAATTTAACAGACACCTGCTTTTGCAGTGTATTGTATGATTGCCATGACTCACCACCCGTAGTGGTATAATCGTTATAGCCTGGTATGAATACTTTCAGCTTGAAAACATGACGATTGCGGATATCCATTTTATAGGCAAGTGGAATCTGTACGTTGGCATATTCACCAGCCTGTCCGTTGGCCTTGGTATACTTACCTACTTTTGCAGACTCGTTGATCGGTACAGGAGCGGGGTTATCGTACGTTATGATCGAACCTTGTCCGTCATTTGTAAATGTAAAGTTACCGTTGCCATCGAAGTTCTGGTATATATTATCGATCTTGTATGGAGGTGGTTCCGTAGGCACTTCGTAACCTTTCGGTACAAAACGCTGATACCATGCATTGGCCGGTACATTACCTTGTATAGAACGTACATATAATTCGTTCTCTCCCAGCGCCAGAATTTCATAGGTATATCCACCGGAGTAGTAGCCGAGGAAGCCGCCACCGTTGATGGTAAGTTCCCATTTGTTTGCGCTCACTTCAGTTAATGACCACGTCATGCCGGCAGGTCCATTGAATGGCGCGAAATAGTCATCGCCACCATTCTCTTTTACTGCGCCTGCAAACGTACTTCCGAAGGCACCGTTCACATATACTGTTCCGTTAGTCTGTTGCTTGTATGAGAAGCCTGCCAATGTAAATGTCATTTCATCATCATACAGATTCTTGCCATCCTTATCGCCGGGCGCTGCAGAATACCACTCCGGCCATGTGCCGGCACTTGGTCCTACCCCGAGGTGACCTTTTGTATTCTTATCTACCACCCAGGTTTTTCCCTCCAACGCATCTTTACCACCGGTAAGAAAATTATATACCGGTATATCGAGCAGTGTAGCATCTGTTTCCGCTATATCAACGGTCTGGGTATGTGATATACTACCGCCCGCTGTATATACGGTGAGCGTTACGTTGTACGTTCCTTTGATCGGAAATGTACCTTTTGCATTATCGCCTTGTGCTGTAGCACCGTTTCCGAAATCCCACTTCTTTAAAAAGGCAGATGATGACGCTGTGAAGTTAATGATGTTATCATTTTCTGATGTTGGTGTAAAGGTGAAGGCAGCATCAGCTTCGGTCGGCACCGAAGCGAGTTCAGCCTCATCTTCCTTACAGGCTACCAATAGCACCTGTATACTCAGTATCCAGAGGATGTTATAAATTAATTTCTTCATAAACTATATTTTCAAGTTTGTTAGTAACCATTGTTTTGAAGCCATCCTGCGCCCGAAAGATCGATCTCATCCTGCGGAATCGGGAACAACTCATTTTTATTTGCCTGGAACCCTTGTATCTCGGCAGCAGCTCTGCCCGTACGTACCAGGTCGAAGAAATGCAGACCTTCTCCCGAAAGCTCTACTCTGCGTTCATGATATATAGCTTGTGTCAGTGCAGCGCCCGATACATTTACCGGATCCATATCGACACGTGCTCTTACTTCATTGAGATACTGACGTGCGAGTCCATCGTTCGGAGAGCTTTTTCTGTTGTGTGCTTCAGCAGCCATCAACAGTACATCTGCGTAACGAATTACTTTGTGGTTTACCGGGCTCGTAAGATCATCATCACCTGCGCCAAGTTCGTCAGCACGCTTCAGATACTTATTGTTATAATAGCCTGTGTGTCCACCGCCACCAATTACATACGTTACAT
The DNA here is from genome assembly GCA_002432545.1 of Flammeovirgaceae bacterium UBA5867. Taxonomy (GTDB): domain Bacteria; phylum Bacteroidota; class Bacteroidia; order Cytophagales; family Cyclobacteriaceae; genus Ohtaekwangia. The sequence goes on from DJFR01000041.1 coordinate 3,166, forward strand.
CAGCAGGATCTTCCTGGCTGTTTTTGAAAGCTTCGATATCAAGTATAGATGCTTCCAGTCGTGGATCGCCAGCCTCAAACTCATTCACCAGATCCTGTGTCGGTAAATTATAGCTGTTACCATCGCGATATATAGGGCCTTCATAGCCACGTATACCGTGGAAACCAACAGCCGCAAAACCTTCGAGACAAACAAAGCATCCATAGCTACCACCTTCAACACCAACATACTCTATATCGAATACTGTTTCCGGATTACCGATCTCGTTCTCCTCACGGAACAGTGTGCTGAAATCATCAAAGAGTTCGTACGGACCTTCGTTGATCACCTGATCCAATACCTGTGCAGACTCCGTGAATTTATCCTGATATAAATAGGCTTTACCTAATAATGAAAGTGCTGCGCCTTTGGTAATTCTTCCTTTTACAGTAGTTGTCCAATCGAGTATACCGCTTGCATAGATCAGATCTTTTTCGATCTGCGCATATACCTCGGCAGCAGGGGTACGTTGCTGCGATGCAATTTCAGTTGATGACAGTCTCTTGTCAATAATCAAGGGTACATCTCCAAAGAACTTCACCAGTTCAAAGTAATAGTAGGCACGCAGAAAAGCAGCTTCCGCCAATATTCTGTCTTTACCTTCAAACTCTAATTTGTCTTTGTTTTCATAGATATAGTTTACACGGGTGATACCGGTATACATCCAGCGAAATATACTGCGCAGCTCATTGTTAACACCACCGTGGGTCATGGCATCGATCTGGTGCAAGCCTTCTGTATCGGTAACACTTTCACCCCCGGCAATGGAGTTGTCGGAAGCGATTTCCCCGATCCATACATCGAGGTACGATGTCTGCATCAGATCGTATGCGCCTGTCAACGCACGCTCGTAATCATTAGGACTCTTAAAGAAATTATCAGCATCGATAGAATACTCCGGATCGATGTCTACATAATTATCGCAGCTCAGCGACATGAACGTTGTAGCTGCAACGAATATTGATGTTTTAAAGAAATTCTTCATCGGTTAAAAATTTAGATTTAAACCAGCCATAAACGTTTTTGCTTGCGGATAGTAACCGTAGTCAATGCCGGAAATCAGCGGGTTAAACGTAGAGAAATCAGGATCGTAACCTTTATACTTGGTAAAGGTGGCGAGGTTGTTTGCTGCTACATATACTCTCAGCTTGCGTGCACCGATCTTTTCTGTAAGCGATGTTGGCAATGTATAGCCAAGCTGTATATTCTTGATGCGCATGAATGAACCATCTTCAACAAAGTAATCTGAAATTACTGCGTTGTTGTTGGCAGCGGTTGTCAGACGCGGATGTTCGTTGGTTGAACCTGGGCCTGTCCAACGTTCCAGTTTATAGTTCAACAGGTTGGCCATGGGCTGCTGGCGTTCGTAGTTACGCAGGATCTCATTTCCGAGCGATGCATATAGTGTTGTCGAAAAATCGATGCCTTTGAAATTTATACCAACGTTCAATCCCATAATCACATCGGGTATAGGTGAACCAATCATCATCTTGTCACTATCGTTACCAAAGTTGATGGCAGTACTTCCATCCTTGTCTACATAGCGAAGATCGCCAGGCTGTGCGCCAGTTTGCGTTACACCACGCTCGGCAATCTCTTGTGCTGTCTGGTATACTCCATCGGTTTTATACCCGAAGAAATATCCCATCGGTTTACCTACTTCCATGCGTGTAGCCGTTCCGCCACCTACACCAAACGCACCAAACTCATAGAAGTCTACACCAGCGGGTAAAGCGGTTACTTCATTGCGTATAGTGGTAAGGTTGTAACCGATGTTAAAGCGGAGACCTTCACTCACCGTAGTGCTATAGTTGATCAAAAATTCAAAGCCGCTGTTCTTCACATCACCACCGTTTACCCAGGGAGGACTGCTGCCCGCACCGTACGCTCCGGATATAGCAGAGATATCTGGCTGGAAGAGCAGATCTTTTGTCTTCTTCACATAGTAGTCGGCTGTGATTTCGATCTGACCGTTGAATAAATTCAGGTCAACACCAAAGTTTGTCTGGCGTGTCGTCTCCCATTTCAGATCCTGGTTACCGAGTGTACCAATAGCCACACCGTTAACAAGCTGGTCATCGAACGGATATACACCTTCACCACCCAGCAATGCGCGGTAGCGGAAGAGGCCAATCTTGTCGTTACCGGATACACCGTAGCTGGCGCGCACCTTCATGAACTCGATCAGGTCTGTATTAAAGAAGGATTCTTCTGACACCACCCATGCTGCTGATACAGCCGGGAAATAACCGAAGCGATTGTTGGCACCGAAGTTCGATGAACCGTCTCTGCGAATGAGAGCAGAAAGTAAATATTTACTTCCATAACCATACTCCGCACGGAAGAAGTACGACTGCAGCCTGGTTTCATTTTGCCATGATGATGTACTGTTCAACAGGTTGGTACCGTCAGTTGCTGATATATCAGCAAAGTCGTTTGAGTTATAGGGTACATTGTAACCTGTGCCGGTGAGACTCTTGTTTACATCTGCAAACAAAGATGTACCGAGTGTAGCTTTTACCTTGTGCAGATCCATGAATGTTCTGTTGTAATTCAGGAATGCCTCCAGGTTATAGTTGAAATAGGAAGTACGAGTTTCTGCTACGTTGTTATAAATGGGAAGTGTTATACCCCCCACCTGTGTTGTGCGCGGATCGAGGTTTCCATTCAGCGCAGTGTTCTGTGCTTTACCGGATCCGTAATATACCAGCGGGTTGAAAGTCTTGTCGTCAACTATAGCATAATTATACCCTGCACGACCCGAGAGTTCAAAGTTACTGTTGATCTTATAGGTAAGTTCTTCTTTCCCTACAATCTTGTTCACGCGCGACTCATTGAATGTATTCGAAATCTGCGCGAGCGGGTTGATTACTTCGGCAACATCTTCGAGGTATGCAAAATCACCGGTGCTGGTATAGGGCGTTGCTACAGGCGATGCATTTATAGTATTGAACAATACCGAAGATATACCATTCTCTGCCAATGTCTTTCTGCGCTCGTGTGTATAGAGCAATACATTTTGCAATGTCAACTTCGAAGTAATGTCAGTTGTGAAATTCAGGCGGGCGTTGTAACGTCTGTAAGAAGCTTTATCGCCCCCTACTATACCTTCCTGGTCGAGGTATGAACCTCCTATGGAATAGGTACTCTTTTCAGAACCACCATTCAAATTCAGGTTATAGTTTTGGATGGGAGCATCCTGGAATACTTCATCCTGCCAGTTAGTTCCGTTACCCAGATTTACATTGGAGAATGGCGGTGCCTGACCACCGGCAGCAAAAGCTTCGTTCTTTAATACCGCGAACTCGCGGGCCGACAGCAAGTCAAGTTTCTTTGTTGTTTGCTGAACACCATAGTAACCGCTGAACTCAAGGCTTGGTTTTGCATTCTTGCGTCCCTGCTTGGTAGTAACGATAATCACACCGTTTGCTGCACGCACACCATATATAGCAGCTGATGCATCTTTCAATACGTTGATCGATTCTACATCGGAAGGGTTAAGTGCATTGAGACCGTCAGATGAATACGGTACACCATCTACTAATATCAGTGGGTTGTTATCACCATTGGTTGAAAGACCGCGGATGCGGATGTTCAGACCACCACCCGGAGAACCTGATGCAGAAGAGATCTGCACACCGGAAGCCTGACCCTGCAACGCCTGGTCTATACGCACCGGGTTCAGTGAAGTAAGCTGTTCACCATTCACTACGGAAACCGATCCGGTCAACTCTTTCTGAGTCGTTGTTCCGTAACCAATCACCACCACTTCTTCCAGTGTTTTGGAATCCGGGAGAAGTTTTACATCGATGCTTGTCCTTCCGCCCACGGCAATTTCCTGGGGGGTGTATCCAATAAAACTGAGTATCACAACGGCATCTGACGATACACTGTTTAAGGAGTACTCACCATTTGCATCAGTCACCGTTCCCTGCGATGTTCCTTTAACAAGGACGTTCACTCCGGGCAGTGGCTGGTCAGTTTCATCTGTCACCCGCCCTTTCAACAGGCTTTGGCCGTACCCGACCAGTGACAGCGTCATTAAGAGCGCCAGTAGTTTTGTTTTCATGCGTAATTAGATTTGGTTAAAGTGCTCATGCATCTGTTTGCGGAGTTTCGAAATCCGAAAACGTTTGAATGCGCCAACAAACTTTGCAAGGAAGGCGGCAGAATTCAATATTCCTACCCCAACAATACTACATCAATCATGCTCTTGCGGCTACATCAAAACTACATCACTTTGCCATAATCTTTAATTTCAGTGGATTTCAAACGTTTTGGAAGTTAGATTTGACACTACATCAATCGTCTCGAACCTCATCATGAAAAGGATTTTACCTTTCCTGACGTACAGGCTAACCTTTAATTTTCTAGTTGCGATTCTGTCGTTTATTAACTTACGAAGCGTGGCGCAGTCGGCATTTTCGGGACTGCCTTTTACCCGAAACTTCCAGCCGGTAGAATATCATGCGGGAATCCAGAACTGGTACATCACCCAAAACCGGCAGGGGCTGGTTTACATCGCCAACAATTTCGGACTCCTTGAATTTGATGGCGATCACTGGCAGGTTTACGGTGTGAAGAACGGGACGAAGGTGCGCAGCGTGGCCATCGATAGTCGCGGGAGAATTTACGTGGGGGGCCAGGGAGACTTCGGGTACTTCTTCCCGAACGAACGAGGGCAACTAACCTACATTTCACTGGCCGATAGTCTCGACAAAAAATCAAGGAATTTTGATGAGGCCTGGAGCGTGTACATCGATAACGACCTGGTGTACTTCTGTACGTTCTCTAATATATATGTGTACAACCAGCATACATTTACCATTGCACAATCCGAACATGGCATCGATCATTCTTTCCTGGTGAACCGGCAGTTGTATGTTAACCAGCCATCGACCGGGCTGGGTACGCTGGAAGGTTCATCAATACGCCTGATCAAAGGTGGGGAGTTCTATAAAGGCAAGAGCATTGCGGGTATACTGCCGCTGCACGATAACCATTTGCTGGTAGCTACTTTTCAGGAAGGTATATACCGGTATAACGAAGGCATATCCCAACCGTGGCGTGAAGACCTGCAGGTTTATCTGAAGGGTTCCATTGTGAATTGCATTACGCGACTGCGCAATGGTAACTTTGCTATCGGTACACAAAACAACGGACTGCTCGTGCTCGATGCTGAAGGCAACCTGCTGATGCAACTCGGCAGCGGGCGCGGTATCGAAAACCCAACGGTGCTGAGTATATATGAAGATGATCTTAATAATTTATGGGTAGGACAAAACAACGGGCTCTCGTATGTAGAGCTTGGCTCTCCGTTTACATTCATCAATAAGCAAACCGGACTGCCGGGCTCGGGTTATTCTGCTTACCTGCATAAAACCAGACTATACCTCGGCACTAATACAGGTGTATATGTACGCGATAAAATCGATAAGGCTGATTTCAAGCTTGTTGATAACACACGTGGACAGGTATATCACATTGGTGAATACGGTAACAACATTATGGTGGGCCATCACAACGGTGCCACTACTGTACCGGGAGCAGCAGCAACACGACTCTCCTTTGAACCGGGCTCGTGGATATTCCAGTCATTGAAAGATCACCCTGCACAATTGATCGAAGGTGTATATGCGGGCCTGCAGGTATATGATCTTGTTAACGGACAATGGAAGTTTCGCAGGAAGTTAAAGGGGTTTGGTGAATCATCACGGGTAATGGCGCAGGATCCTTCCGGTGATCTGTGGGTAACGCATGGTTATAAAGGTGCCTATAAAATCAAATTCAGTTCTTCACTGGATAGCATTCAGCAGGTAAAATTTTATGGTGAGGATAAAGGGTTTCCTTCCAACCTGCTCATCAACGTTTTTAAAGTACGCAATGAATTACTCTTCACCAGCACCAACGGTGTTTACAAGTATGACGCAAAGACCGATCGCTTTACACCAGACGATTTCTTTACACCGCGGCTCGGTAAAAATGACCAGGTGTGGTTTATACGCGAAGATGCCATGGGTAATATATACTTCATCAGCCGCGACCATATCGGTGTGTTCCGAAAGAATTCGCTGGGAGAATATATACTGGAAGAAAATGTATTCAACAAAATACGCAAGTACCTGAATGATGACCTGATCAGCATCGCGATTCTTCAAAACAACGAAGTACTGTTTGGAGCTAAGGAAGGTTTTATCCATTACGATCCGGCCATGAAGGCAAACCGAACGCCTATATTTCAAACACTGATCCGCACGGTTGGCACTTCGCACAACGGAGACTCTACTCTATTCTTTGGAAATTATAGTTTGAATGATTCCATTACCGATAAGCAACAACCCGATTTCAAACCTGAACTTTCTTACGCCAGCAATTCAATTGATTTTACGTTTGCAGCTACTTCCTATGAAGGCAATGCCGACCTCACCTATCAATACTACCTTGAAAATTATGAGAAAGGCTGGTCGGAGTGGAGTAACAAAACACTGAAAGAGTATACCAACCTGAAAGAGGGCACCTATATATTTCACGTGCATGCCCGCAATGTAAATGGTGAAGTGAGTCGTGAGGCAACTTATGCATTTACTATTCTCCCTCCGTGGTATCGCTCGGTGTGGGCGTATTCAATTTATGGTATATCTGTTATTGCGTTGCTGTTTACCGGTTTCAATTTACTGGACCGAAAATATCAACGTGAACAGAAAATACTGGAGCAAAAGCAGCAGGAAGAACTAAGTCAAAAGGATACTGCACTTGAAAAATTATCACAGCAATCGCAGGAGGAAATCACCCGCCTGCAAAATGAAAAGCTGGAATCAGAACTTCAGCACATGAACAACGAACTGGCTACCTCCACCATGCATTTGCTGAACAAGAATGAATTTATCACGGGTGTAAAAAATCAGCTGGCGCATATACTTAAAAAGAATAATCACGAGGAGATTAAGAAGGAGCTCACGCAGATCACACGTAACATCGAACAAAATATATCTGCAGATTCCGACTGGGAACACTTCCAGTTTCACTTCGATCGTGTTCATGGCGATTTCACCAATCGTTTTAAAGGAGCATTTCCCACGCTGAGTCCGCAAGAGATAAAATTAAGCGCTTACCTGCGCATGAACTTGTCTTCTAAAGAAATAGCGCAGCTTCTGAATATATCGGTGCGCGGGGTTGAGATCAGCCGGTATCGCCTGCGGAAAAAGATACAGCTTGATCGGAATAAGAATCTACAGGATTTTATATTGAATTTCTAAATACAAAAGCATAATTATAGCAGCAGTGCCCATGAAGGCACTGCTGCGGATGTATAACTACGCGCTCACTCGACTACGATCTTCTTCGACACTTCGCGTTTGTTGTTCTTCATTCGTACGATGTATATACCGGCTGGCAATTTTCCTACGGGTAATTCATCTTGTACTTCTGACTTTTGAATTACTTTGCCTGCCGTGTTGACAATGCTTATGCTGGAAGGCTTTGATACTTTGATGGTAAATGTACCAGGCGATGGATTCGGGTATATATCAAGGCCGTCTTCCTCCAGCGTGTTCGTTGAAATTTCTTCCTGTGTAGCGGCTGTTCGTGCACCGGCTCCTGTGCCATAGGTAAATGCTTCCCAACCGGAAATGGTGGTACGGTTGCAGGTCATGGCAGTTGTTCCATTTCCAGAAGATATATACCGGCCATTGTTGCCGCGGAATGAAACCTTGCCATCGGCATTTGTTACCCAGTCGAATTTCTCCCAATCGCCTATGGTCGTGCGACTGCAGGTAATCGCAGCGGCTCCATTTTCAGAAGATACATATTTACTCATGCTGCGCAATGCAATCTTTCCGCCACCGGCATCTACTACGGTAAATTGTTCCCATGTGCCGGGCGATGTACGATTGCAATTCATAGCAGTGGTACCGTTCTCTCCACTTACATATTGATTGTTGATACCGCGCAGCCATATAGTTTGTCCTATAGGCACGGTGCTGGTATTGCCTGAAATTCTAAACCAGTTGAGATTGAAACCACCGGCTGTTATCGATATACCGATCTCTTGTGAACCTGCCGGCAACGTAACGGTATGCGATATCGTCTGCCAGGTTTGCCAGCCACCGGTAACCGGTACACCGATTGTTCCATACGCAGTACCTCCGCCAAATGCTTCAAGTCGTATACTTCCTCCGGCACTTGCGCTTGCTACACGATACTCAACGGTATAGGTACCCGCAGACGGTACGTTGATCCGATAGCCAAGCCAGTCACCTGTATCCGTATAGCCTATATTTTGTCCACCACCGGTGTCGGTTGTGTTCTCGGTTTGTATACCGCTCATCGAACAAAATGCTTCTGCCTGAATCGTGCCCGGAACAGATGTATAATTACCCGAACATGTTGTTGAACTGCCGCGCCTCGGATCAACTGCAGCAAGCGGACCACTATTCACCACCGTGTTCGCGAATTTTATATTGTTCAATACACCCGCCATAGCAGATACGCCATCGGTGAGATACGGTGGTCCTATAATTCTGCGCAAGGCAGCATTGGGTGAAGAACTGGTTCGCTTGTAAGTCCAGTGTGCCCACCCTATNNTTGTGTCGCGTTCTGAATTCAGTAAGATTAATGAGACGGTTGATCTGGTTGGGATTACCATCGCGTATATAGTCATCGCCTTCGGGAATCCAATAGCGGTGCGCATTATACACCAGGTTCGAGCGGTTTGTAAAGGTAAATGGTTCCAGGTAATCGTAGTTGTTTCCCCAGCCGTTTCCTTCCACCATGATCAGGTGTGTATCTCCGAGTGCACGTATAGCATTGATCAACCGGTTGGTAAGCGCATGTATACTTTGATTCTGCGGCACGTTGTTCGGTTCGTTGATCAAGTCCCAGAAAGCAACAGTATTGTTATTGCTATAGCGGGTCACAATTTTCTCCCACAGCCGTACCGTCATGTCCTGAAATATAGTTCGGTTCCAGAGATCGTTGCCTACCAGTGCATCGGCTATATTAGAGTCTGTGCCCTGCGCACCGGGTGCAGCATGCAAGTCTACAATAACATAGAGTCCACGGGCTGCACACCAGTTGAGACAGTTTTCAAGTGTTCGAAATCCTTCCAGGTTCGGATCGACAAAGAGCTGGTTGTTATTATACCATGTGGTTAATGAATTTATATACGTGTTATAGTTTGCCGAATTACGGATAACGTTGTTCCGT
>DJFR01000141.1:0-524 GCA_002432545.1 Flammeovirgaceae bacterium UBA5867
GAAGATAAATTGTTGCAGGGCCGTTTGTTTTCATACTTCGATACACAACGTCACCGCATCGGTGTAAACTTTCAGCAGATACCGGTAAATGCTCCCAAAGTAGCTGTCACTTCCAACAACCAGGATGGTGCCTATAGCAACCGTCAGAAGAACTCGGATGTAAACTATCAGCCTTCGGTAACCAGCAGCAATCTGCCCGATAACAATGCGTATAAATACTCGGCAAGTACATTTACCAATACGAGCAGNNGTACAACAGAAGATCAGCAAACCAAATGATTTCAAGCAGGCAGGTGAATTTTACAGAAGTCTTTCTGAAAAAGATAAGACCAACCTGATCAAGAATCTTTCAGGCGATCTTGCGCAGGTACAAAACAAAGATGTCGTAAGAAAGATGGTGGGCTATTTCTATATGGCCGATGCAGACTATGGCAAGCGCCTGGCTGCTTCACTTAAACTTACACGCGAAGAAGTAGAAAAACTTTTCAGATAGATAAACACACTTTGATAAAACGACTGTCTGC
>DJFR01000141.1:530-22212 GCA_002432545.1 Flammeovirgaceae bacterium UBA5867
ATCCTATAAACATGCCGTGCTGGATGTGCGCGCTGCCTTTCAATTTAACGATGAAGAACGAAAGCAATGGTATACCGATTTATATACTATACCCGGACTGAAAGGAGGCATTGTACTATCGACCTGTAACCGTACGGAATTTTACCTCGAGACAAGCACTGACTTTTCTCCGCGTGATTTTATCCACACCATGCAGCTGCGTAAAGGCACAACTATACCGTATCATTTATTTGAAGTAATTACGGAAGACAGTGCGCGCTATAGCATGGAAGTAGCGAACGGATTACACTCGATGGTAATGGGTGATAAGCAGATCATCGCGCAAATCAAAACAGCCTATCGTGAAAGTCTGGAAGCTGGGAAAATTACTACGTTGCTGGAGCGTTTGTTTCAGTCCGTGTTCAGAAGCTATAAACGTATTCACAATGAGACAGCATTACATACCGGATCTAAATCAATCAGCTTTATCGCGCTCAAGAAGATTCGCAAAATAGTTCAGCGTCCGGCTGAAGATGTAAAAATCCTGTTAATCGGTGCCGGAGAAATAGCTGCTGACTTTATGAAATACGCTGCTGCAAAAGGCTACCCGGTGACAATCACCAATCGCACAACGGAGCGGGCACACGCACTGGCCGCACGCTTCGGAAGCAATACAGTTCCGTTCGACCGCTTCCGATATAGTCTGTCAGAGTTTGATGTGGTGGTTTCCTGTGCTTCCATGAAAAGCATTATTACCGGGGCAGATCTGCAAGATGACCATACACCTGTATTGATCGATCTTACAACTTACAAAAGTATCGATCTGCAACAACCGGAAGGCTACACGTTTTTCTCCCTGGATGATCTTGGAAAAGAACGCGACCTGCACGACACGCTGCAGGCACAAGCCGTAGCACCCGCCAGGGAAATCATAGAAGAGGAGAGAGCGATTTATGAACGGTGGCTGTCATCACGAAACAAAGCGAGACACGCGCTCCAAGCCATATAGCGTTGATTGGATCTATATATACTTTATTAAAATACATTATGAATAGGAAGGCAGTTCTGCTGGTAAACCTGGGCTCACCCTTGTCGCCAAAGGTGAGCGATGTGAGACGATATCTCCGGCAGTTTTTGATGGACGGAAGAGTAATCAACAAATCTTATCTTTTCCGGTGGATGCTGGTAAACCTGATCATCGCACCATTTCGATCCTATAAATCCGCGAAAGCATATACTTCCATCTGGAACGGAAAATCTTTTCCATTGATCAGAACTGGTCACGAAGTAGTAGCTAAGGTACAGGCATTGCTGGGCGATGAGTATGAAGTGTTTCTGGCGATGCGCTATCAGCAGCCTTCTATTGAAAGTATACTGAAGGAAATACAGAGTAAAGGTTTTTCATCGATAAAAGTAATTCCATTGTTCCCGCAGTACGCAAGCGCCACCAGCGGTTCCGTTGTGCAGGAAGTAATGCGCGTTGTCAGTCGCTGGACTGTCATTCCAAAAATCACGTTTGTGGATAAATTTTATGATCATCCACTTTTCTCAAAGGCATTTGCTGCTGTTGCAGAAAGCAAAGTAATGATAGCATCGTACGATGCTTTTATATTCAGCTATCATGGCATTCCTAAAAGTCAGTTAGCGGAACATACACGCGATCATGTTTGTCTCAATACACTATGTGAATATTGCGAACGAATAACTGCTGCCAATCAATATTGTTACCGTTCTCAATGCGTTCGAACCACACAACGAATTGCACGTGCCTTGCGACTCCCCGCTACGCGCACCATTACGAGTTTCCAATCTCGCCTGGGAAGCGAGGAGTGGACTGGTCCCTATACGCATGATGTCATTGAATCATTCGGCAGGCAGGGCAAGAAAAAGATACTGGTATTCTCACCGGCATTTGTAGCCGACTGCCTCGAAACAACGATCGAGATTGGTGAAGAGTATAAAGAAATGTTTCATAATCAATATGGCGGTCAGCTTGATCTCGTTCCATCACTGAATACCAACCCGGTATGGATACAACTCCTGCACGACCTTGCTGTTGATAAATATATACCGGCATCACCTCCGGAATCCAAACCTGTTCCATTAACAAGTCTCCATATTTCCCTGAACTAAATATATATGATACTCCGCATCGCGACACTTATACTGCTTGCTACTGTTTGCAGCCACGGCCAGGATATATTTTCGGCCGCACGAAATAATGATGTACTGATGTTACAGCAGTATATTAAACAACATACCTCGGTGGATACAACAGATCGCAGAGGTTCAACACCACTGATCATTGCTGTCTATAATCATCAGCCGGAAGCCGTAAAATTACTATTGGACGCAAAGGCTGATCCGAATAAACAAGATCTGATGGGCAACACAGCTTTGATGGGCGTATGCTTTCGCGGGTATACCGACATGGCCGAATTACTGATTGCACATCATACCGACATCAACCAGGTAAATTATAACGGTGCCTCTGCACTGATCTTTGCAGCAACGTTCGGTCATACCGATATAGTCAAACTGTTATTGGAAGCTGGTGCGAATAAAGCTTTAACCGATAACACCGGCAAGAACGCACTCCAGCACGCCCAGCTTCAACAGAACGAAGCTATTATAGCGTTACTGCAATAGCACAGAAAAGATTGATCGTTGATACCGGTTCAATGTCTATATTCGTACCGGCATCAACGATCCATCATTTTCGCATTTCATGACAAAGCGCTTACAGCAGAAAACAGAAACACCGGTATATTGTCTGGATACATTCAGCGAGAAAGCAAAGGAAAATGCTTTTTACATTGAGACGCTCAAGGGGCATCTCAAGCAACATCCGTTCATCAGCAAGCCACATCGTCATGATTTTTACCTCGTGCTATATATCACGCAGGGGAGTGGTGAACATACAATCGACTTTGTTACCTACTCCGTTGCGCCAAACAGTTTTTTTCTAATGACTCCGGGACAAGTGCACTCGTGGAGACTCAGTGTCGATGCCGATGGTTTTATACTTTTCTTTACGTCTGAATTTTATCAACTCGACAAGAGTGATAAACACCTGCTCGCGTTTCCGTTCTTTCAATCGCTCAACACCAATGCACACCTTCCGCTAAAGAAGAATGCGGAGCCGATGATCGATGTTGTCATTCGTGAAATGCTGCGCGACTATACATCCAGCGGCTCGTTAAAACTGCAACTTTTCCGCAGTTACCTCGACATCATTTTGCTAAAGCTTGCCGATCACTATCCGCAGCAAAACAAGACAGCCGCTTCATCGAACAGCACCTTCAAACTTCGCATGCTGGGCGAACTGATCGATACGCACTACCGGGAACACAAACAACCCCACGTCTATGCTTCACTTATGAATCTGTCGGCTTCGTACCTCAACAATTTATGCAAGCAAATGCTGGGTAAAACATTGAGTGATCTCATCCAGGAGCGCATCATTTTAGAAGCAAAACGTTTCTTTGCTTATTCCGATCTCACCATCAGCCAGGTATCGGATAAACTTCATTTCAGCGAACCTTCCTACTTTATCCGTTTCTTCAAAAAACAAACCGGTGTTACACCCGAGCAATTTCGTGAGCAGATAAATCGTGCTATATAAAGCGTGATTTGTGCGCTAACTTTTCCCACTGCGGCAGCGTTTTTTACAGTGTACAACGACTTGAATTATGACAGGGAAAGGAACAAAATTATACAGCGTGCTGCACCAGAAATGCCCACGCTGCCACGAAGGCGATATGTTTTCGCATAGCGTATGGAGTCCAAAATTTTCGGCTATGAACAAAAATTGTCCGGTGTGCGGATTTGATTTTATACAGGAGCCATCATACTACTTCGGAGCCATGTATTTCAGTTACGCCTTCCAGGTTGCCGTGTTTGTTTTGGTATACCTGGTGCTGCGATATACTTACGATCCGGGTACCTGGACGTATGTGATCTTCATGATACTCGGAGCCGTGATTATACTCCCGATTAACTTCCGGATGTCGCGCGCAGCATGGATCAATCTTTTTGTATCGTATCAGCCAGGGGTTACCAGGCACTGACCGAAAAAAACGGAAATCACGACTGTAAACTTCTTCGATTATCAATCGCTGTGTATTACTTTTAACTTCCGATTGAAAACGGATGCGAAAGGAGCACGGATTACCTATGAAGATTTTACTGATTGATGATGAACAACTGGATGTTTTTATAGCCCAGAAACTGCTGAGCCTGGAGTTTGATACAACTGGCATTGCATCGTATGGACAAGCTCTTCAATGGGCAAAGGAAAATGACTTTGATGTTGTTCTGATCGATTATTACCTGGAAGACGGCAAGCTGGGTAAAGATATGCTCCGTGAACTTCTTGCCCTAAAAGGAAAGGTGTTCAAACCATATTTACTGACCAACTATGTTGATGGCCAGGAGTACGAAGGCCTGAAAAGAGATGGCTTCCTCGCGATCATTGAGAAACCGCTCACGCTGGAGAAGTTCAAACAGCAATTACAATTATCCTGAAATATATACTGCTATAGTATACAGTAACACACCTGTTCATACAGGTGTGTTACTGTTGTTTTTAGTCTTTCCCGATCTTCAGCGGACTTTCAATATAGGTTATATCAGGCTCGCGGGCGGGTATATGTACCGGAGACAATTCCATATCATTCAGCAATAAAGCTTCCGGTACAATGAACGACACCATGCCGTTACTCCCTGATTCATATGTATAGACACGCTGCTGTTTACCTGTACCGGCAATGCGTTTCAGATTTTTCAAGGCAACCGAACTCAATCGCACAGCACGCATCAATTCTTCCTTCCCGGTAGTTAAATCTACTTTGTAATATTGTGAAATGCCTCTGCCGGATTCTGAACTTTCCCGTACGATAACCGCGAAGTCAAGTCCTTCTTTACGCGCTGTCTCCAGCAACGACTGTTTCAATGCCTGTAATGATATACCCTTATCACTTGTAATCTCAAATACACCGGGGCCGTTCGCGTGGCCCGTTGCCGTTTGTCCGGGCCGTGATATGGAGCGATCGTTCATCAGATTTTTTAATATACCTTTCTCCACGAGCACAAGTTTATCGGCAGGCACTACACCCTCTTCATCTATATCATAAGAACCCAGCAGGGTTTCACCGTTGATTTTTTTAAGAGGAGCACGTGCATATATACTGATGCTGTTATCGGCAATCACTTTACCTATACGGTTATCCATCGTGTTGCCTGCGTCCGGGCGAGTCTCATTTATACCGGGGATGTTATCCGTAGCGGTTAGTCCATCGCGGGAGTTCAGAAATATATTCGATAACACCTGTGCAGCCGCGGCACCTATAAATAACACCGGGCCGGAGTAGTCGTCTTCCAATGTAATTTCATCACCGCTTTTTATCAACCGCTCCGCTATAGATTTTGCTTCGGCCTGAACGTTTTCAATCGCTGGTAAATCTTCCGGAGTACTTGCCTGGTATATTATATTATCAAAGGCAGAATCTCCGTTTTTTGTTTTTGCTTCAATACGGCAATGAACCATAGCGCGCGTAAATGGTATCACCATAATTGTACCTTCGCTGTTCACCAGGTATTGTGTACCCTGCGATATACTTACCGTTACTTTGGATGATTTAAGATCCGGATATGCTGTAAAAACAGACGAGAGCTTCCGGCTGTAACTGTCCCATTTCGCTTTATCGAGGGAGTATAATTTAATCGCTTCGATTTTTTTAACAACCGGAACTTTAGCAAGTTCGCGGTGGGGTATCTCGCTGATCTTTTTATCCTTTTCCTTTAAGGTTGCCTGGTGTTTCTTATACTGCTCTGCTGCACTTTTATAGACAGCATCGGTAGTAGCCCACAACGCACGTCTTATACCATCGTAATCATCTTCCGTGGGAAGTTCTACTTCGCCGGAGCCCGGTTCGCTGAACGAATTGTTATCAAGACTTTCATCGTTAAACTCATAAGTGCCCACCATGACGCGGACTGATTTCTCACGGTTTTTATACTCTCCGGATTGTATCAATGCACCCAGTATGGCATTCGAACTATAATTGGTAACATCGACTACACCGTAACTGATAAAGAAAGGAGCATCATGGCCTTCGTATTTCAATTCGGTCATACTTCGCTTTAGTTCATCCTGCATGGCCCGGAGTATAACGGGCTCGTTGCCCTGGGCACGTGCTGTGGTAACTAAACCAATAGCGAGTATACATATATATTGCGTTGACTTCTGCAGCATGGTATAAAATTAAGGATTGGTAGAACCCGGACGCTCGAGCAACGTAGTGTCTACATGTTCTTTTGGTTTCTTCTGGGTTTCGATTCTCCGTACAAAGAGCGAAGGCGATGCAGCGCTAACCGGCACGCTGCCAGACTCTGCTCCGCAGAAACCTATAAATATATCGCGATCATTGGCCGCAGCTTGTATCTCGGCAAACATCGCGAGGGGCGTGCCAATCAAATCTACACCGCGCACCAGTTCATCGGGGCGGCCATCGGTATAGATACGGTATACTTCTGTGGGGAATATATTGAAGGCATTCGGGTTATAGCGATCGGTAATTGTAAAACCACCCACCACATCTTTAAATAAATAGCCATACGTTTTTCCCTGGCGATTGCATTCCCTGATCAGCATCTTTCGCAGATCATTCATCGATACAGGTTTTACAGCTTCCACAATCAGGTTCGACTGGCGTGATACAGGAGCTGCACCCACAGACGCGCGTCCATGTCCGTTTGAATGTGTAAAGTTATCCAGTGGCGTGCGCGACATCAGGAAGTTCTTTAATATACCTTTCTCTACTACCGTTACGCGCTGGCTTTTTATACCTTCATCGTCATAGAGAAATCCGCCATTCACCGGTTTACTGTCTACGGTATTCACGGTAGGGTCAAAGTATACATTCAGTGTTTTAGGCAATACACTTTCACCAACTTTTGCTTTGAACGTTTGCCCGTCAAATTCATTTCGCAGGCGATGTCCTTCAATACGATGTCCGAAGATCTCGTGAAAAAATACACCAGCCGTTTGCGCCAGTAATATAGCGGGACCACTATAGGGTTCCGCCAGCGGGGCGCTCTGAAGTTTTTTTAATGTTGAGATCATGCGCTCAACATCCGCGAGAATTTTTTCATCGCCAGGCAATGCATCGGGTACTGCAGCGTAGTAGGAGAGATGCAGCGGCACTATATCTCCATCGGTAGCACGTATACTGGCTGTTATGTTCAGGTAAGCGGCCGTATTGTTTTGTGTTATACGCGTTCCTTCGGTTGATATAAAATACTTCCGTTCAGTAACGATATTAAGGCCTACGTCACCATCAATCAGATCTTTATTCCGGAGGAAGGGTGCCGAGTATTTCTTTATCTTCTGTTGCCAGCGGGGTTCGTTCAGAATCGAACTCAATTCAGCAGCGGGTGGCTCATAATACGATGTCGGTTGTTCGTGCGAGAAGTCTGCTACCCCGGACGGTTTCGCTCCGGTTTGCTCCGAAGATTCCTTTACCGATTTGAAAGCTTCGAGTGCCTGCTTGTATTCCGTTTGCGTGGCGGTCCATATACTATAGCGGATAGCCAGCGGGTTGTTTTCATACGGAAGCATGGTTCTGCCAAAGCCGCTATAGCCAGGACTATAATTCATTTCACCGGGCTCAGGCGGATGTGTATTGTCAAGTTTATAGTCGCCAACTTTTACGCGCGTCATAAGTATACGGTTCCGGTTGGTAACCGAATGTATCAGGCTTCCGAAAGAAGCGCGCATACTGGCATAGTTTGCATCGTGTACACGATAGTCTATATAGTATGCAGGCGTTGATGCTTTCTTCAACTCGAGCATGCTGCGATTGAGTTCTGTTTCCAGGATACTCATGAGCGAGTCCTGTTGTGCCCTCAACGGAAATGCGGCAAGTAACAACAACAGGCTTGCTAAAATCCGTCTGGCGGAAAAGCCTATAAATAGATCCACAGGTCTCAAAAAGTTTACGGTTAGAATTATACTGAGGGAGAGACTTTTAACCGTTGGAAAAATACGTAAAATCATAAGAAGACAAAATTCCATGTGACTTTTTATCCAACTGTGCAGAAACTTGTTCCATCAACGTCTGGTTCGGATCAGCATTTCAACACGCCTGTTCTTCAATCGTCCGGCCGCTGTCTCATTGTTCATCACCGGCATGCTGCTGCCATACCCCGTATGCTGTATACGTTGTGAATCAATTCCTTTACCATGCAGGTAATCGGCAACAGCCCGCGCGCGGTTCTTCGACAATTGCAGGTTGTGTGCTTCGGTTCCGATGTTATCGGTATGTCCTGAAATAATTATTTCAAGCGTGGGCTCCCTATACATAAAGGATACAACCGAATCGAGCTTCGGATAGATCACATGCTTGAGTTGATAGCGATCCGTCTCAAAGAGTACTTCATTCAATACAATAATGCTGTCGGCCATGATCACCGCAGGACTGCTTACCGCTTCACGAGTCGTTGGCTCCAGCCGGGCAACATACACGGAGTCAGACACTGGTATACTCCGCGGCACACTGCGGGGAGGTTTGCCTCCATCTTTATAGCCTTTGAACCGATGGCTCCGTTGCTTCTTTACATAGGCAGCTTTCTTCAGGCATTTATTGTCGAAGCATATAAACCGCGAGAAGTAATTGTGAGTAGGTAAACCATAGCCTTTCTTCTTGGTGAGAGCAATACCTTCCGGAGACAGATGGGATACAAACAGGGGCTTGGCACACGATATGGCAATTGCCAGTACAAACAGTAGTACCAGCGAGCGTTGGTATAGAGCGGGTGAGACCATCGGGAGACAGGGGTTGCTATACTAACGCGTATCCGTGCCGGTTCGTATACATACCGTTAAACAACGGTGTAATAAATCGTTATCTGCCCGGTGCTTTGTCGTTTCATGCGCATTGCGTTCCCTATAGGAGTATGCGTACCTTTGGATTACTGTCATGAAGTTGGCTCAACATTTCAGGTTTAGGTTAACTAGGCGTACGAACCCGTCACCCAAGCAGACCCTCTCATCGTGCGCTGACCCCGGATACTCTCCGGGGTTTTTATTTATAAGACATAGGATAAAAAAAATATATAGTACCGATATATACCCGGATACCGCGCTGGCGTTCTTAGCCTGTGCACATGTATAGCATTGTGACTGAAGAGCAGGAATATCAACCGTAATTCTTTCTTGACAGTTTGCTTTGCTGAGGGGCTTTTCTCTACTTTAACCCATCAATTCTTTTTCCTGAATGTACCGATCCTGTTTTGCCGTACTTGTATTCGTTATGATGTGCTGTACCGATAAGCCATCACACACATCCGATCGAAATGCTTTTTACTATTGGCGCACCGATGCGTCATCCTTTCACTGGGACGACTCAACTTTTAAAGCCCTGAACATCGACAAGCTTTATATGCGCTTCTTTGATGTAGACTGGAGCGAACAGGAGAAAGCACCTGTACCGGTTTCTCCCATTAATTTTTATTACTCCTATAATTCACCCGATACTTCGGCTGAGATCGTACCGGTTGTGTTTATCACCAACGAGACATTCCGGCATCTCGATGAGGAGCAATCGCGGGTACTCGCACGGAATGTACACAAGAAGGTCATGAACAAACTCAACGGCTTGTTTGAGAACATCGCCGGATACGACTATACATGGTGGGAACAAAATCCCTATACTATCAAATCGAAGAATTTTAACGAGCAGGCTAAACACGACTCCAGTTACCGGGTAAACCTGCAACGCATACGCGAAGTACAATTTGATTGCGACTGGACGAAAAAGACACGTGCCCAATACTTTGCCTTTCTGGATGAATCGAAAAAAATATTCCATGAGAAACTGATCTCATCCACCATCCGGCTATACCAGTATAAGTATCCGGAGGAAGCCGGTATACCCCCGGTAAAGCGTGGCATGCTGATGTGTTACAACGCAGGGGATATACGAAGTACGGAGACAAACAATTCTATCTTCGACAAGAAAGAGATCATGTCTTATCTCGATGCAAAGGAATATCCTGTTCCGCTGGATTATGCTTTACCTGTTTTTGAGTGGGCTGTTCTGTACCAGCAGGGTAAACTAAAAAATATACTGTCCACGTCAATGCTCCACGAAGAGTACAAACGCCACCTGGCCGCCACGGACACCAAAACTAATATAGCTGTGGTACAGGAAGACTTTGTATACGGTGATACAGACAACGGCCTGTATATACGCCAGGGCGATGAGATACGTTTTGAACAGCCCGATCTTGATGATGTTGAGGAACTGGCATCATGGCTGTCAGAACACCGGAACAACAAGGAAGCGATTGTAAGTCTTTATCATTTAAATGAGTATGATCTTCAAAAACATTCGAAAGCGATCCAGGCTATATTTGATACTTTTTAGTCTGATCCTGCTGGTTCCCAACCAGGCTAACGTTTCAGCATGCGGATTTATACCGGAAAAGGAGGAGCTGCGCTATATGCTGTTCAACCCGGATATTACCGAGAATAAATCGTGGTGGACATTCTTCTATAACGGCAAACTGAATTACCTCGATGGTGCCGTGTCGTCAGTGGATGATGAAAATATACTCACAGCTGAATGGATACAAGCAATGAAAGTATCCATGGATACCAGTATAGCATTTGATTGTCTCTTTGGAAGTCTCAGCGATTCAGCATTGCAACACAATGCCTTCTATAAAGAAATCCAAAAGCGACCAGCCTTTAAACAATACTTTGCTATCGCGAGACGCAGTGAAGAGGTGAGCAACATAACGATCATCTGGGATGAAGAGGACAAAAAAGAAAAAGCAAAGAAAGACGTAGTATTCAGTCAACTGGTAGAAGACGTGATGCAGTTGCTTGAAAAAGAATCTGATCCATTCTTCAAAAAGAAGTATGCATTTCAATTGGCGAAGCTTGCATTCTACTCGTCTGATGCGGTGCTGTTCGAACAGGTATATACCCAATACTTTAAGAACACTTCGGATCGAAATGTGCTCGACTGGTGGGCCATGCACTATAAATCGATGAGACTTGAAAGCCTCGGAAAAATGGACTCCGCCAATTACCTGCACGCCCTCGTATTCTCGCATTCGTCTAACAAAATGTTTGCAGCGAAACAATACTTTTCGAAACACAACTTCGATACCGTATTAATGCTTGCGCAGAACAAAGCCGAAAAAGCTGATCTGTACCTGCTGCGCGAAGTGATCAACCCCGGTCGTTCGCTGGAAGGTATTCAGCAAGTATATACACGTGCACCGTTGCATAAACATTTACCGTTGCTGATAAGTCGCGAGATCAATAAACTGGAAGATTGGCTCGGCAGCACAAAGTATGCAGAAGTACATCCTGTTACCGGGAATTTTTGGGACGAATCTCCGTCCACCCAAAACTGGCAGCGCGACTACCAATATCTTGTCCAATTTATAGCAGCACTGGAGAAGATGACATCCCTGCAGCAGGCTCACCCGGTATATTTCAAGTATGCCCTGGCCAATCTATACCTGTTAAAAGGCGATGCTGTGAAATCAGCATTTTACCTGAGCAAGATCAAGCCCACCAACAGGCAGCAGGAGTTTCAAGTGAATATCTTTAAGGTGGTACTGACAACGCTGAAAGAAAATATACGCAATGCTGCCGTACAAGACAAGATCGGTAAACTATACCAGCAACTACTGGATACGCGTGACCACGTTTTTGAATCTCAAAAAATGTTATACTCATTAAGCGCATACCTCCGGTATTCTTTTGCAAAGAACGGCATGGTATATTTAGCAGGATTATTTGATAACTATGCCCTGAATAAATTCTGCTATACCTGTCACGACTATACATTTGAGTATTCCATGATCAGTTACCTCGATCGTCATGCATCCACACAGGATCTGGATGCACTTCTGGCGATATATGATCGGCCGCAAAAGAATAAACTCGAAGAAGTACTGCTGAAGCCCTATACCAACAAGTATTGTTTCCTCGATGTGCTTTCGGCTAAGCACTTGCGAAAAGGTGATGTAAAGAATGCACGGCTCGCCCTGCAAAATATACCCGACTCATTTTGGTACAATCATTCCAATGCATCGTATTACCTCGACCATGATCCTTTCTCCGGAAATTATCTTTTACTCGCGGGCGAAACGATGGACACGTATAACAAGCGGGAGATCGTTGAGAAGATGCACCGGCTCGAACAGGATGTAGTGAAAGATTCCCCGGATAAAAATCACAGCTATATGCAACTGGCGAATGCCTGGTATAATTTTACGAGTAAGTCATGGCTCATGATCAGCTATGGGCGAGGCACGTCTACTCCGGACGAGAACGTTTATAAAATCGCCTATATAAAAGCACTTGACTATTACAAGAAAGCGCTGGAACTTGAGCCCGATAAAGAGACACGCGCGAAAATTTTATACATGATTATTGAGTTGAGTGAATCGCAAAACCGGAAAGAATACGCGATCCAATACGAAAAATTAAAGGACACTGATTTTTATACCCGCAGAAACTGTTTCACCATACAAGACATTGCTACGGGAGCTATATAGTAACTATGACATTACCTGCCAACAAGATTGTACTCATGCTGGGTGCCAACTCCGATGTAGCCAAAGCTGCCATTCTTCAATATATAGTGAGTGGTTATCGTGTTATAGCGGCTTCGCGAAGTATAAAAGAGCTTGAGACATTTGCCCGACATCATGCTATACCGGCTGACCGCATCGAGATAACGTACTTCGATGCTGTAGCATTTGATAGTCATGAACCATTCTATAAAAGTCTTTCGGCAAAGCCGCACATCGTTGTATATGCAGCGGGCTTCCTGAAAAATAACGAAGAAGCACTGCGCGACTGGGAAAGTAGCTTTCAGATGATGAAGGTACATTATTGCGGTGCTGTATCTATACTGAATATCATTGCGATGGACACCAGCAATACAAACCTGGAGCGTATTGTCGGGCTGTCGTCACTTTCAGGTGTGCGCGGTCGCAAGAGTAATTTTATTTATGGGAGCACCAAGTCAGCCTTCACCCAATACTTTGCCGGTATGCGCCAGTACCTCTTTGAAAGGCGTGTTGCCGTAAACGTGATTGTTGCCGGGTATATACGCAGTAAAATGACTGCAGGACTTAACCTGCCAGAGTCGCTGATGTTGGAACCTGAATTTATTGCACACTCCGTTGTTAAGCCTGGTAACACGTTCATTATTGTGCCTGGCTTCAAATGGAAAATTATTTATCACATTCTGCGGTTACTGCCGGAGCAGCTCGTGGCCAGGTTGCCGTAACACGATTTATCGGAAAAAGATAAATTATTACACGCTTATGTGATCTTTCGAAAATGAAATAATCAGTCGTTTGGTATTGAGTTACTTTATAACTGTAAAAAGTTATATGATACCATTACCTGTTACTTTTCGTTTAGCCATTGCGTTACTCTTTATAGTGAACAGTGTAGTTGTTCACGCACAAGATCTGAAACCGGGCCTGCCCGGAATGGCTCCATCCAAATGGATTACCGTTAAACATACGCAGGCACCCGATCGCTCTTTTCGAACGAGCAAATCAAAACGTAAAACATATACCCAGGAGGATGCCGCTTTCAAATGCTGGATCCCCATCATGCTCACGACTCAATATAGTATCATTGCCGGTCCGCAGTATAGAACGGAGCAGCTTGAACTCAAGAGCTCCGGAGAAAATCCAATTCATGAGTTGTCCAACTGGAACCTGCGTTCTATGGGACTCGATCTTAAATCCCTCATCATGCTCGACAGTGCTTCGTGGCTGCTCGTGAACTTCAATGCCAATCAATGTGGCAACCTGAATGACGTAGCTATGAAAGATGTACCGGTAAATTTCACACTCACATCGCTGTTTATTCAAAAGAAATCAGCACGAAAGGAAGTCGGCTTCGGATTGATGATGAACACACTGTTCCATAAATTTACTTTCATGCCGGTGATGGCGTTCAACTATAACTTCTCCAGGAGCAGCGGTATAGAAATGTGTTTGCCTCAAAAAATTGTGTTGCGCACCAATCTCTCCGCTACAGATATAGTATATGCGAAAGCAGAAGCAATGAGCCGCAGTTACTATATCAAGTATGACGATAAGGATTCAAGTCCGTTTCGCAGGACAGAGCTCGACCTGGGGCTCGCCTACAACAAACAGATCAATAAGCTTGTAGGTGTTGAAGCGTTTGGTGGCTATCGCAGAAATATATCGTGCTATCTTCCGGAAGATATTCTGGCCGTGAAAACTTCCGGGGCGGTATTCACCCTGGAGCTATACGTGAAACCGCCACGCTTGTAGTAACATTTTGCCGATTGATTTTTTCTTCCCTTCGGCATTTTTATCAGTCACGGTAAGGCGTGATGATTGAGGCTTTCGTCTATACATTTCGCGGTTACATCTATAACATCACGACCCCCTATAATTTTTTAGGGCGACTATGCGTAATATAGTCAGACAATTGAGAAAATAGTTTTTGGGACAGCTTCGAACATCAGCACTCTTCCATGCATAACGAGCTGATGTCAAGCAAAAAATAACAAACCATCGGATAGAGGGTCACCCTTGTAGAGGGGGTGTTTTAGGGGGATGGTTTTTTGCCTTTGTGAGCATTGCGAGCAAAGGCTTTTTTCTTTTCTAGGATTATAAGATTTTAAGATTGGAAGATTTTAAAATTCATTACTGTATTATTCATTGTCCTATGGCGGGGTCGGTGAGACCCGGTTTGCCGGTTTCTACGCGGCCTGCATAGCGTTTACCGAAATTTTCATTGCCGTTTACGGTGATCGTGAAATCGAACCAGTTAAAACTCTTCGAGAGATTCAGCGGGATTGTTGAATCGGCCTTGGCTGCTATAGTCTTTGTTATAGGTTTAGCACTATAGGCGTTGTCGTGAATGGTGATGGTAATTGAAGTAGTGCCCGAATTCTTCACTTTCAAGGCTATATTTCCGGTTAATGATTTTTTGTTCGATTCGTAGTCGCAGGAGATGGATAACTGCGGATCTTTACTGTTGCCGGTATACTCGCGGAAGAATCCGTTCGGTCCGTGTATAGCGATGTGATAGTTTTGCTGATCGAAGTCTTCTAATGACCACGCGTCTTTCAAGGTGTCGCCAGCTTTTACAGCGTAGGCGCGGGGAGGTGTTTGATTGGAAGTATATACCGTGAACGGTGACCCGGCCGCTTTACCGCCAAAGGCTTCGTTGCGTGCCGCGAACTGGACAATGAAAGATTGTTTATCAGCACTCAGCTCTCCATCGGCATATAGCTGGTATGGCAATGCGCTAGACGCACGTGTGCCTTTCTCCTGCCGCGGCATGATCGGTGAACTATATATATTCCTGTTGATGCTGGCAATCTCATCACCACTCAACGCTTTATAGCCCGAAGGATCTTTCTTGAATCGCGCTTTGTGTACATCTTCTATAAATTCATTGCGCTCGATAAATGCCGGCAGTTTAATTTCTTCTCCCTGGTAAGGCTTGAACACAGAAGTAAGATCTCCGCACACTGTTCTTCGCCAGTTGCTGATGTTGGCCTCTTCAATCTTCTTTCCGGTTTTATGACTGAGGAATTTCTCCAGGAACTGAAGTATAGAAGTGTGATCGAATACCTGCGAATTTACCACACCACCCCGCGACCAGGGCGATGCAATCAGCAACGGAACACGATAACCTAGTCCAATCGTACTTCCGCGTGCTTCATCGGCTGGCTGACGTTTCAGATCCTGTTGTAATGCAACGTACTCTACGCCCGTATCTATACCATTGGACACCAATCCTGTTCCGGCTTTATTCGGAGTTGGCGGAACAAACGGAGGCACGTGATCAAAGTAGCCGTCATTCTCATCGTAGCAAAGTATAAATATAGTCTTCTTCCAGACTTCGGGATTACCCGTCAGTATATCCATCGCTTCCGATACATACCAAGCACCATACCACGGAGCACCGGGGTGATCGGAGAAATTCTCAGGCGCTACCAGCCACGATACGCTTGGAAGTTTACCGGTACGTACATCTTCTCTGAACTGATGGAAAACGTCTCCTTTCGGTATATTTACTTCACGTTTCACATCACCATCCTGGTAGGTGAGCGATGTTAGTTTGTGATAGTCCGGATCATTTACATTGGTAGTAAATGCTTTTTCGTGCAGGTTCTTTTCACGCTGCGATAGTTTGGCATAGTTCTCCAGTGTCCAAACCTTTTGCTCTTCTATTGACGTTGTTAACCAGCCCTGCCGTTGTGCGAGTTGCTTCTTTGCTTTTTCGGCTTCGGCACCATTTGCAGGTAACGACTGTACTTTCTGTTCAAGCGTTTTGATCTCTTCTCTAAGCCGCTCTATTTTCTTCGGCAGATACCTGATATAGGCCGGAAGGAATTTTACATGATACTGCGTAAACCATTCAATCGGGTTATCGGTAAAATTGCCCAGCCACGAATCTTCTTCACCTTCCAGACCAACACCAACGCTGATCTCGTTCTGGTATATCTTCCACGATATAGTGTTGTCTTCAAGGCGTTCCGGAAATGTGGTCCACGCAGCCGGTATATCATAGTCAGTCTCCGAGTTGCGTACACGTGCTTGTGCCGTACCGTTTTGCTGATCGCGTATCGTGCCTGTCCAAAGATATAGTCGGTTGGGAGTTGTGCCCGTCAGTGATGAACAGAAATTCTGATCGCATACGGTAAAAGCATCTGCAAGTGCATAATAGAACGGAAGGTCTTCACGATTATAGTATCCCAACGTTAAGGGCATCTTTGCATAATCGGGATGTCCCGATTTTTTTGCTTCAAGCCAACCGTCATATTTACCTTCATTGCGCGCATCCACCTGGTCGGTCCAGCTATGCGGAAGCGAGCCCATCCATGTAGCTTTAGTATCTTTTATATTAAGACGAAACGGTATATAGGTTTGTCCTGCAGCATTACTTTGCAACCACACGGAATTTTTATTCGGCAACCGTATAGCCCGCGGATCATTGAAGCCACGCACACCCTGCAGTGATCCATAGCAATGATCGAACGAACGATTCTCCTGCATCAGAATAACAACATGCTCGGCATCCATAAATGTACTGCCCACCTCCGGGTTTATAGCAAGCGCCCGCTGAATGGAAGGAGGAAGCACACCCGATAAGCCGGCCATACCCGAAAGCATCGCTGCCTTCTTTAGAAATTCTCTGCGTGAATCCATAGGAATTAAAAGATTGGAAGATTATAAATTTAGAAGATTGGGGAGACTATAATTGGAGGATCTGAAGATTTTAAAATTGAAAAATTCATGGTGTCAAGAAAGTCGAAATTCCGGAAGATTGGAACAGTTGGAGATTAACAATGCGTTGTTTATTGATTAGAAGATTGTAAAATTGGAGGATTGAAAGATTCCGGGTGCACGATCTTATACCTTCAATTTTCGAATCTTCCAATATTGAAATATTAACATATTTTACAGGAGAATCGCGACAGACCGACACTCCATTTTCCAATCTTGTAATCTTTCAATTTTTCAATTTATCTCAACCGATAATTATCATCTAATCAGAGTATTATCACTACCTGATTCACGCAATAGATTGCGACTTATCGAAAAGATGTACTGATCGTAAAGTTGTTCATTATATTTGCAGATTCTCTGCCAGCAGAAGGCAGAAAAAGCACGAGACTTACGAAGTCCCGCCTGATTCAAAAACCAACAGCACAGATTTTAGGAAGTGAAGAATCCGTTAAGCATTAAAGATCTNNGAGATCATTCACGAGAACAACAACATCATCGGGCTTGACGATCGCATCACTACCTTCATTGAAGAATTTCTCGAGATCGGTGAAGTTACCACGAGCTTCATCAACGATAATATTCAGACCCTCAATGAAAATCTGCGCTATTATCGGATCGATAACAACCCGAAGTTTCTGCGTAACATCAAGCGCTCGCTCAAGAAGATCAACTCCACGACTTCGCGCGAGGTGATGAAGCTTCACAAGAATATTGATGATACCTATAAGAACCAGGACAACTATGTTATCAAGCTGCAGGAACTCGACAAGTATAAACGCAAGCGTGATGATATCATCAACCTGATCAAAGAGTCGGAACAGATCATTTCAGAAGCGCAGGGATTTTTCAATACCATTATCGATGCCGAGTTGAGTTCCATCGTACTCGACTTACGCTATACATTGGTTCGTAACCGCGATTACCTGAACGAGATCCAGGCGCAGATCATCGACTACATCAACAAGATCCAATACCAGGCTGCAATTTATAAAAAGATACAGCGCCTGAAAGAGTTGAAGGACTACGAGGAACTGAAGTATAAAACGAACTTCGTTGAGGTAGTGGCGAATATAAAAGCGATGTTCTTCCACAAGCGTGTTGTGCTCAAAGGAAGGCTATCACTCGACTTTTTGCATTCTGATCACGGCTTCATGCTTACGCAAAAAGTCGCGTCCAAACTTCACTTGTTACGCAATACACATCGTAAACCTGCCGGGCGACTCGCAGCCGGTTTTGATGACAGCAACCGTGAGGAATCATCCAGTATGAACATCAGCGGACTGGTTGATAAATTCGTGAAGACAGACGAAGACTTGTTCCAGTTCGTAATGAAATACCAGTTCCCGGAAAAAGTAGGAGAGTTGAGTCTTGAAAAAAGGATCTCGCTATACGTGGGTATCTCCATTGACTTCGATGACAAACTGCAAATCACCGGAGACTTCGGCCGAATGAATTTCACTAACGAAAAGGGTCTCAATCAACGGGTGGGCTATGCGATTATCAAGGCGCGGAAGCAGAAGAATGTGAAGGCAAAAGTCGAAATTGAAGATATAGCGGAAGCAGAAGTTTTAAGTTCGGAAGTAATAAGTCCGGAAGTNNGAAGTTAGCATCAGCCATGAAAATATACCATTGGCAGAAGATATAGTACCGGCCGTGACTGAGACGGTTAATGAAGCAACGGAGGTTGTTGAAGTAACTGCTATACCAAAGGCGAAGCGTAAAAAGCCAGCAGCAGAAAGTGTGCTGCAGGAAGTTGCTACAGAAGCTATAGCTGTAAAAACAGACAGCAAAAAATCCAAAAGCAAACGAAAACCAAAAGACGCAGCGAGCGCACCCGAACCCGCAGAAGCGATGGTGACCGAAAGTCAACAACCTGAAGAAGACGCAGACAACGTTAAGCCTAAGTCCAAAGCAAAAACTCGCACCTCAAAACTCAAAGCTCAAAGCTAATTATGAATATACCCAAGCAGACGCCCGAAATATTCAGTATACTCAGTAAAGGGAACTTCATTAGCTCGAACGGAAGCAAGGGAAAGCTCTTTGATATAATTAACTACGAAGACAACTTCTTTATACTGAAAGAGTTTTTTAGTCACACCGGATATTACCTCGAAAAAGGACATAACTATTATTACTTCAGTCAGCAGGAAGAGACGAATACATTGATGGAAAAGAAACTCGAGCAGTTTGCTTACTATATTGATGTCATGGATTTCTTTTCTTCGATGGACACCAAGCCGGCCGTGGGTACGCGCTACCGCGTAACACAGATAGCCGAAGAATGCTACGCCAACGAACGCCTGAAACAAAAACTATTTGCGTTATCGCGCAGGGAAAAAATGACCGACAAGGTAACAGAGATCGCCAACGATTTAACAACAGGCGGTTTCTTCGAGCAGGAAGATGAAGATACCTATAAAGTGATGGACGCCATTCATTACCTCGAACAGGTCATTTCACTAATTACAATTGAAGATGATGGAGAACAGACGAATCCTTAACCGGATCATATTTATTAATATAGCCAATACGGATTATGCCAGCATTGAAATTGCCGGTAACACCTGCTTTGTCGGTACCAACAACATGGGTAAGACAACGCTGCAACGGGCTATATTATTCTTCTATAGCGCCAACACGCGCGGTCTTGGTATATCCAGTTCACAAAAGTCTTTTGAAGATTATTACTTCCAGTATCCGAACTCCTATATCATTTACGAGATCGCTACGGAAGAAGGCATGTTCCATGTGATGGTATATCGCAACAACAAACTCTTCTACCGCTTTGTAGAAAATGCTTTTGTACAGGAACACTATATAGATAACAGTGAAGCACTGTTGCCGAAGCAGATCCTTACCAAGTTCAACGAGCATCGGGTAAACTATAGCGATCAGATCGAAACCTTCGAGCGTTACCGGAATATCATTTATGGTGCTGACCCGGATAAGAAGTATAAGAAGTTTGCNNGCCGAGTTCGTAAAGGAATGTATTGCAAACTCCATCAGTACAAAGCATACCAACATTGAACTTAAAACAGTAGAGCGTCAGCTGCGCCAGTTCACCGAACGCTACCAGGACATTGAGACTTTCTTCCGAAAAGAAAACGCGCAGCGTGGTGATCTGATCAAAGACAATTTCTCGCAGATACGAAATCTCAAAAACAAACAACGTTCACTCGCAGTAGAGTTAGGAGGTGCATTGAAATACGCTTCCGAACAAAAAGAACAGTTGGGACAGCAGACTGCCGAGAAGCGCGAAGAGATTGACGTCATTGAGAAAGAGTTCAGGGAAAAAGAAGTAGCGCAGCAGGAGAAGAATAAAGAGATCAACCAGGATATAGGAGCGTTAAAATCACGCTTGCGTGAAGCTGATAAAAAACAAAAAGAATACGAGAACCAGGGTATCGTTGACCTGCTGAAAAAAGCAGAAGAGAAACCACAGCTTGTATTGCAATTGCAGGCACGCGAAACAGAGTATGCTACCCTCACCGCAGGCTTTACCGATGTTGAGCAACAGTTCAAAACGTTGTTCGATGCATTGGAAAATGAACGAAGAGAATTCGAAAACGTACTCAGTGCACAAGGACTGCAACTCGACAAAAAATACCAGGAAGAAAAGAACAACCTGAAAGATATATACCGCAAGGAAGAAGCCGAGCGGAAGGAACGACACACTGCCGAAGCAGACCGTTACAAGCAACAGCTCAACCAGAAGGAACTCGAAAAGAAAGACGCAGACTTTCGCGAGAAAGATATTCGCAAGAAAAAATACTTTGAGAAGGAGATAGGCTTACTGAAAGGTCATCTCGAAGATATAGCGCGTCACAAAGTAGAACGAAGTTCTGCACTGACGGTAAAGATGAACACCATCGACCTCCTGAAAAAAGAAGGCGATCATATTCGTGAACGCAACAAACTTACATCAGAGCAGTTCGTGGCGAAGAACAAGGAAGAAGTTGTTCAGCTCGAAGAGAAGATCAAGGTTATCAGCGAGAAACTGTCGGTCCATCAAAATGCATTCTTCGGCTTTCTGCAAGAGAATTACCCGGACTGGTATAGCACGATTGGAAAGGTTTGTAACGAAGATATACTCTTCAACCAGGAGCTCAATCCGCAGGTATTGAAGAAAGGTCTGGATACTTTATACGGTATACAACTTGATCTCTCCAATGTAAAAGTATATTCGAAGACACTGGAAGAATACGAGCAGGAGAAAAGCATATACCAGGAAAAGATAGCCGAGCTGAACCAGGCGTTCCTTGATTTTCGCGAAGAGCAGACACGCGAAGAACAAACGCGTTTGGCATCCATCGGTAAAAAGACAGCACAATTCAAAAACGAAATTGCACAGCTTGAATACGAAGCCGGGCAAGATGAA
>DJFR01000141.1:22224-47532 GCA_002432545.1 Flammeovirgaceae bacterium UBA5867
AGACTTGCTGGAAGTATATGCGATACAGGAGTCTATCAAAAAAGAATCTGCAACGCTGAAGCAAACCGTTTCCGAAATGGAAGCTGTGTTGAGCAAAGATATAGCAGCCCTTCAGCAAGACTTTAATAACCGCCTGGCAAAAGCCACAAAGGCACTGGAAGCCGAAGCTGAAAAGCTGAAGGAACTGAAAGAAGAAAAACAAAACGACTATTCGGAGCGCAAGGCAAACCTGCAGAAAGAAAAATCGAAAGTGCTGAAGACAAAAGGCATTGACGATTCGCGCATCAAAAAACTGAAAGCAGAAATTGACGATACCAAAGATGCACTGAATGCATTGGAGAAATACTCCGAACTGCTGAACGACTATCGCAAAGATAAACGTGAGTTGTTTGATAAGATCGAAGAGTTTAAACGCGAGCGTGAAAAACTGGAAGACAAAATAAAGCAATCGGAAAAAGAATTCCTGAATGAAAAGCAAGCCTATGCGCGCAAGCGAACACAGCTTGAAGAAGATGGTCGCGCGTTAAACGAAGCCCTGAAGAAATATACCGATGGCCTCGAACATTTTGAACGACACTTCCGCGAACGCGCTTTGTTCGACCGACTGCGTCATATCATTGAACCTGCACCGGCAGAACATTCGGAAGCGGGTATCATTGGACTTTGTTCTCAATTGCTGGCGAATGATACCGAGTATCATAACCAGTTTGAGAAGTTCAGAAACAACGTAACAGAATTTACCGGCAGGTTCCGTCCGGATAATCACCTTAACTTCAAGATCAATGCGCAGGCTGGCGAAGGTGAATACGAACGCTTCGCGGCATACCTGCAGGACTTCTACAATGAGAACAAGATACAAACCTCTATAGCGGAAGTAGCGAAGAGTCACGGTATGCTCATCGATGCTATATCCAGCAAGATGAAAGCGTTGATCGAACACAAAGGACGCATTCAGAAAATGATTACGAAGATGGAAGCAGACTTCGGCAGAGCTTCCTTCGAGAGTTCAAAGCTGATCGAGTATATAAAACTGAAATCGGAAGACAGCGAGAACAAAGTATTGCGCAAGCTGCAAAAGATAGCGGAGTTCCGTGAGCAGAATCCGTTCCTGTATGGCGAAGCGAACCTGTTCAACCAGGCAAACAAAGCCA
Source organism: Flammeovirgaceae bacterium UBA5867 (assembly GCA_002432545.1). Taxonomy (GTDB): domain Bacteria; phylum Bacteroidota; class Bacteroidia; order Cytophagales; family Cyclobacteriaceae; genus Ohtaekwangia. The sequence goes on from DJFR01000141.1 coordinate 23,376, forward strand.
AGGCAGAAATCGACAAGCGTTCGGTTGAATTACTGAACGATCTTCAGAAAACAATCAGCGAAGAGAAACACGAAGAGATACGCGTACAGGATCTCTTTGAATTACGCTTCCGCATTAAGGAAGGTAAAAATGATACCGGGTGGATCGAGAAGATTGACAAGGTTGGTTCTACCGGAACAGATATGCTCGTGAAAGCAGTTATATATATTACACTGCTCAACGTGTTCATCAAAGAATCAACCGAAAAGACCGCGCGCAATTTCTACGTGCATTGTATCATCGATGAAGTAGGGCAGATCTCGGCATCGTACCTGAAAGAGCTGATCAACTTTGCCGAAGAGCGCAACATCTGCTTAGTGAACGGTTTGCCAAATGAAAGCAAACTTGAAACACACTATAACTATACCTATAAATTCAGAAAAGATCAGCATGGCTTTGTAAAGGTAGTACCTTTGCTTACCATGAGTATCGAACCTTGACCAAAGTATACGAACACATCAATATCTGTCTAAACTCGCGATCCGTGTCGCGAGTTTTTTTATTTGTCCTTGTTCCCCTGCTGACGGTATATATTATCCTCCATGTTCTAACAGCGGATAACATGATATCACATTTACCGTTAAATAACGATCACATGAATGGGTTATAGCCCATTGTTTTTCCTTGATCGTTCTGGCACTTTTGTTACCTTCACTGCCTCAGTTACCGGCAAGTACATTTTCAAAGTATAATTGTAGTAACGGATGTTGTATAAATTTATTAAGTGCTCTATCATGATTAAAGAATTTAAAATCAATTCCGAAAAAGATATTGCCAGCAAGTTACAGTCATGTGCTGCCTGCAATAATCTTCAGTCAGTAATTGCATTCCTGGAACAAAGTGGTGAACAGTATCGGGTGGCCATTGACATCGTTGATGCAAAACCTGGTAAAGCACCCGGTCAGGAAGAGAATCACCTTCGAAAATTACTGGATCAGCTCACCAAGCGCGAATGCGAAGTGCTATACCTCGCATTCCAGCGTCTTCAGAATAAAGAGATCTCAGAAAAACTTTGCATTAGTCTGGAGACAGTAAAATCGCACCGTAAAAATATTGTATCAAAAGCCGGTGTTCGTTGTCTGAATGATTTGAAAGATATACTCTTCAATATAACTGAACTGGAAAGTTTTGATATACTGAAAAATCACTCCTGGGGGTGATGCATCACATATAGGTATATATATACCTTTGTCTTGTTATTTATTCAAAGACCCGCTTACAACCCTGAACCCTTACTGACGCAATACACCTGTATTGCCGTTATTCTCTTTTATTTACGATTTTCTTCGGATTGTTAGCGGTTAAGTATTTAATCTGAGAAGACCTATGATCCGTACAGCGTTGGAATTTATCAGGAAAGAATTGGATGTCTATATAGTGGACCGTGAGCAGGATCCCGGCAACTACGCACTGAACAACGTAGTAGACCTCAAGCCGGTGTTCCTGCCAGACGGCACTTTCAATCTCAACACCGCGATGCACGTTACTATGATGCTAATTGGTGTTGATGAAGAAAGGAGAGAGGGTAAACGTCCTTATTATATACCGGTAGACAAGCAGTTCATGAAAGTGAATCCTCCGGTAGAGCTTGATCTTTCCATACTCTTTATAGCGCACAGCACAAATTATCAAACAGCTTTGCGCGATCTTTCGGATGTTGTCGCATTCTTCCAGGTAAACACGGTATTCGATGAATCGAAGTTTCCTGCGCTCAACGCTGATGTTAGTGATCCGGTAAATAAACCCTGGCAACTCATCGAGCGTCTGAGCTTCCGCCTGACAAGCTTGACCTTCGAGCAGCAAAACAACCTGTGGGCTACGCTGGGCGGTAAATATATACCCAGTCTGGTATATAAAGCCAACATGCTCACGGTATTCGATACAAAAGGTAAAGAAGCTGCACCTGCCATTACAGAAATGAACTTTGCTGATTAAGCTATGGGACTTCTGAAAGTAAAATATAGCGAATTGTTCAAGGTGTCGGTAGAGCAGCCTTACTATAGCAACAGCATCTGCCCGAAATATACCACCGAACCGCGACCGGACTTTGAAATTATACCCACACCAGAATGTGCCGGGCTGATGAATCGCCTCGACTTGTTATTCAAGAAGGATGATTACGCAGGAGGCTTTTCCGTGTGGTGCAGTATAAACGGTACCAGTGGCGGTAATGACTTACTGAAATTCAAACCCCGCGATACCCATATCCTTACCTTCTGGTTGTTGTTGCGTAATCCGTCCTTTATAAATTTCAATGATCTGCCGCACGATACCGCTTCACAGGTATATCATTTCACCAACCAGTTAATTGATCCCGCTGCGGCCCGTGATGATTTGCACCTCAGCCTCGATGCTGCCGGTGTAAAAGCAGGTGACCTTATCAGGCGTGTTACCGGAACATACTCCTTTACCAGTATGGTGCCGGTAGCACCGGGCACCGCGCGCGTCAAGCACCTGGCAACCGGACAAGAAGCACTGCCTAAATCTCTGCTGACGGAGTCCGGAAAGAGTTACCTGACATTTGATCTCTCGTCTTTTGCACCCGGACCATGTCAGCTGTTGATCAGCGCTTCGGTTGCCGATAACTTTTATTATACAGGCGTCACGCAGGATATACCGGTGTTTGCTATTCTCAGTCTCTCGCTGGATTCATCGCTGCAATCCAACTATCGTATTGTAGAGGCGGATGGTTCCATCACGCCACAACGGCCTGGCTACAGGCTCACCTTTATAAACCGGCAAACGCTATGGCGATACCGCATGGTATTGCAGACAACCAGTCCGCTATACCTTGAAATGGCAGCACTCAACCCGGCCGATCGCACTGACTTCATCAACCGGCTTAATGTGATCAGCAACGATGCAACGGTGTTGTTTAACAGCAACCCGGTAAGTGATACTGTATTTGAATTTGTATCCGCCAACCCGGTATACCTGCAGGAAAAGTATCTGTCAACTACTGCCGGACCGAATGATGCCTTGCGACTTACGCTGAAACGTTACCTGGGCGATCCGAGAGAATCGGATGTACGAAGCAGCTTACCGTATCCCGCAACGGACAGGATAGACGCATCCGGAAGCCCGACCATATACTCTGATATCTTACTAACACTATAAATAAAAAAAATGGCCAATTATCGTTCACCTGGTGTATATGTAGAGGAGATATCTCTTCTGCCACCATCCATCGCTGAAGTTGAATCAGCTGTGCCCGCGTTCATCGGGTATACCGAAAAAGCGACCTTGCTCGTTGCCGATGATCTGATCGATGTACCGACTCCCATCACAAGCCTTGCCGATTTTGTACAATACTATGGCGGGCCTCCTGTTGAAAATGCTGCCAATATCACGATAGCGGTAGATGAGCTGAAAACAGGAACGGTAACGACCGGATTTAAAACAACGATAACGCTTAATGCTGCCAGTACCAGCAAGAATATACTATACCATGCCATGAAGCACTTCTTCAGCAATGGTGGTGGCCGATGCTATGTAGTTTCTGTTGCGAAATATACCACACCGATCAAAGCTGATCTTGAACGCGGTATAGATATTATAGCCAATGAAGATACACCTACCATGCTGGTAGTACCGGAAGCAATTCATCTCGATCAATCCGGCTTTGATAGTATAAATCAAAAGATGATCAACCAGGCGGCAACGCTGAAAGATCGTTTTGCCATTATTGATACACGTACCACAGCTGTCCCAAAAGTTGCCAACTCGGTTAACACCGATGTAACCACCGCAATAGGAGCTATACCTGCCGATGGTTCCATCAGACGATACGGAGCCGTATACTATCCGCATCTTGAGACATCCTATAGCTATAGCTTCGATTTCGAAGCGCTCACACTGGGCACGCATACAGTAAACGGCGCTGCTCCCGGTGCCGGTGAAGATAAAAGCGGTCAGGCCATGTCGGCCCTGAAAAACACAGCCTCACTGCTTTACAACGCTATAGCATCGGAGTATAACAAGTACCATATCGTATTGCCGCCATCAGCCGCTATAGCCGGAGTATATTCCCGTGTAGACCGCGAGCGCGGTGTGTGGAAAGCACCGGCAAATGTAGGCTTGATGGATGTTGTGAAACCACGTGTATCGGTATCACGCTCGGAGCATGATCTGCTCAATGTAAATTCCGATACCGGTAAATCCGTGAATGCTATACTCAACAGTCCTGGTTATGGAACCATTGTGATGGGCGCCCGGACACTGGACGGAAACGACAACGAGTGGCGCTATGTAAACGTAAGACGCTTCTTCAGTGTCGTAGAAGAATCGATCAAGAAATCAACGAACTGGGCCATCTTCGAACCCAACACATCACCAACGTGGGTAAAGGTAAAAGCGATGATCGAAAATTACCTGTACCTGAAATGGAGAGATGGTGCGTTGGCAGGAGCAACACCCGAGCAGGCATTCTTTGTAAATATAGGCATTGGTTCCACCATGACTTCCGTAGATATACTGGAAGGTCGNNATGATGCAGACTTCCTGATATAGTATAGCTGAAATTTAGTTCTTAACTACAAACACAAAATATAGTATATGGCTTATCCACTAACCTCCTTCCACTTCACTGTATCGTGGGGTGGAGATAACATAGGTTTTTCAGAAGTAAGCGGACTTTCTGTAGAGAATCAACCGATCGAGTACCGCGATGGACTGATGTCTGCGAAGACACTTCCGTTAAAAAGACCGGGTTTGCGTAAAGCCGGAAACATTTCGCTGAAGCGCGGCCTGGTAACCGGTAATAACGATCTATATACCTGGTTCCATAACTCAGGCGAACCTAATGTTACCAGGCGTACCCTTGTTATTACGTTGCTGAACGATGAAGGTAATCCGGTTTTCGTTTGGACTATATCCGAAGCATGGCCTGTAAAATGTGAAGGTCCCGGACTGAAAGCCAGCGGTAACGAGATTGCCATTGAGACACTCGAACTGGCACACGAAGGTATTACTGTAACACCTGTATAATTTATGCCAGCGTATTATCCTCCTGCCAGCTTTCACTTCAAGGTAGAGTTTCTCGGAGTCAGCGGTATGTCCGGTGATACCGAGCAGCGCTTCCAGGAAGTAAGCGGTTTATCCGTTGAAGTAGAAACCGAAGAGCTGCGGGAAGGAGGAGAGAACCGTTTTGTCTATAAACTTCCCAAGCGCGCCAAGTATCCGAACCTGGTACTGAAGCGCGGGTTGTTAACGAACACTGCTATACTCGGCTGGATCAAATCTGCGATGACTTCGTATTTTCTCGCATCGCCTATACCCAGATTTGTACCCGCAGATATACTCATCACCTTAATGGATGAAACTGAAAATGGTGTAGCAGCCTGGAAAGTATATCAGGCATATCCGCTGAAATGGTCATCTTCTGATTTCCGCGCCAGCGATAACTCCATCGTTATTGAGACCATAGAACTTGCTTATCAGTATTTCGAACGAACACTATAAATCATGGCTGTACAAATTAATGAAGTTGTAATACGCGCAGTAGTAGATCCGGCTCCGCCCGCAAGCAGCAGTCCGCAGGCTACACAGTGCGCATCCGAAAGCAGNNAAATTACCCTTCAACCTGAAGATCATTCCAACCACGTTGGAAGGTATACCTTTCGGGTTGCCGTTCATTGCCATGTTCAACCCGGAAAATTTTGCCGTGCATGAAGACCTTCATTGGAGCAGCGCATGCCCGCCGGGTAAAGAAGGCACTGAACCTAAATATGTAAAAACCAATCCGCGCACATTTACCATTGAATTTACACTGGATGGCACCGGAGTAAATACCAACGGAGTAAAGATACCGGTACCGGCACAGATCGCATTATTTCGCGGAGTAACAACCAATGTAAAAGGAACTATACACCGGCCGCATTATCTCATGGTGCAATACGGAACGTTTATCAACATCTGTATCATGAACTCATCGAACGTTACCTATACCATGTTCGATATGTTCGGCCTGCCGATACGCGCCAAAGTAAGTGCCACCTTTACGGAACGTTCACCGCAGGGATTGAGCGATGTGCTGGGCATGTTGTCATCGCCTGATCTTACCCATCGCAAGATCGTAAAAGAAGGCGACCTGCTGCCGCTGCTCACGCGCGAAGTATATAATAACCAGCATTACTATATACAGGTAGCACGCGTTAACCGCCTTAAGAATTTTCGCAGGCTTCAGGCCGGAACAGAGCTATTCTTTCCGCCCCTTTCAAAAACATAGGTTTCAGTTGATACAGGTATATATAGTATAGCATGGACAGTGTAATTCCAGGAACGGGTACATCAACCGATGTTGTCAGCCAGAAGGTGTTGATCAATGGCACAGAGCTTAACCACGAGATTATGCTGATGCAGATCGTGGTGTCCAAATCGTTTAACAGGATTGCCTCTGCCAAGCTTACCTTTTCGGATGGCGCAGCATCGGAGCGTGATTTCCCATTGAGCAATGATGATCTCTTCAAACCCGGCAACGAGATTGAAGTACAGCTCGGATATCATAGCGAAGTAGAAACCGTATTCAAAGGAATTATTGTAAAGCATGCCGTAAAGGTCGGAAGACAGTCAACGTCACTCCTCATGATCGAGGCAAAGGACAAAGCGATTAAACTGACTACTGCCCGCAAGAGTATATATCACCTGGAGATGACGGACAGTGAAGTAATCACAGAACTGGCAGGCGACCTCAACACCGATGATGTAGAATCGACAACCTTTACGCATAAGCAACTGGTGCAATACAATGCTACCGATTGGGACTTTATCGTAACGCGTGCGGAAGCCAATGGTATGCTGGTGTTTACAGACGATGGCAACCTGGTGGCAACAAAACCCGATGCCACAACGGACCCGGTACTGGTCGCCACATACGGACAAAATATACTGGAGTTTGAAGCCGAGATGGATGCACGCAGAATCAAGCAATCCATCACCAGTCATGCGTGGGACTATACCAAGCAAGAGCCTGAAACTTCTGAAGCCGGTACATCTGATTTTGAAGAGACGGGGAATCTCTCGTCAGATGATTTATCCGGTGTACTGGAAGCCGAAGTAAAACTGGTACACTCCGGATATTTGACACCATCTCAATTACAGGATTGGTCGGATGCACATGCTATGCGCAACGGATTGTCAAAAGCTGTCGGCAGAGTACGCGTGGAAGGTAATGCCGAAGTAAAGCCTGGTACAGTTATCACACTCGATGGTGTAGGCGATCGCTTCAATGGAAATGTATATGTTACCGGTGTACTGCATCACTATGCCGACATCTGGCAAACCGATATACAATTCGGCTGGCGCGATGAATGGTTCTATACCAAAGAAGATGTAATGGACAAGCCTGCCGCAGGATTACTGCCGGGTGTAAACGGACTACAGATCGGTATAGTAAAAGATATAAACGACCAGCAAGGCGGACAATATCGCGTAAAAGTACATATACCCTTAATGACTTCCGGCAATGATGGTATATGGGCACGTGTAGCAACGCTGGATGCAGGAGCCGACCGCGGTATATATTTTCGCCCGGAAGCCGGTGACGAAGTAGTGATCGGTTTTCTGAATGACGATCCGCGTGAAGCGATTATCCTCGGCTGTCTGCATAGTAAAGATAAGCATCAATCACCACTGCCCGAACAACAAGGTGCAACACAACATGGTATAGTAACCAAGGAAGGTATAAAGCTTGTCTTTGATGATACCAACAAGCGTCTCACGTTACGGGTACCTGCCGGAGCAGGAGAGAAGACACTCGTGATCAACAACGCATCCGGTGCTTTTGAAATGAAAGATGAAAATCAGAACAGTATAAAAATGGATTCGCAGGGAATTACGATACAGGCCGGTACCGGCAACGTAGTGATCCGCGGAACCATGGTACGAATAAATTAAACCGGTATATATATGCCTTCAGCAGCCCGCGTTACAGACAACCACGTTTGCCCGATGGCCAACCCCAATGGTAATCCGCACACAGGCGGTCCGATCATGCCCCCCGGTATACCTACGGTGCTGATTGGTGGACAACCCGCAGCGACAGTAGGCAGCATGTGTGTCTGTGCCGGTCCTCCGGATAGTATACTAAAGGGATCATCCACCGTGCAGATCAACGGAAGACCTGCGGCACGCCAGGGAGACTCCACTGCGCATGGCGGTACCGTTGCAGGCGGATTACCTACCGTGCAGATCGGAGGCTAACAACTTGAAAAAAGAAAAACCGACCATGAAAGCAATTGATAAATCATTTTTAGGAATCGGCTGGAGTTTCCCGCCAACCTTTCGCAGAGAATGGTATGGCGTTGAAATGCTTCACGAGGAAGAAGATGTGCGGAGCAGTATTCATATTATTCTCGCCACCATTACCGGTGAACGCATCATGCTTCCCACATTCGGCTGTAATCTGCAGCCCAAACTTTTTGAAGTGATGAATGTGCCGAACATTGCCCTGATTGAAAAACTGGTTCGTGATGCGCTGGTATATCATGAACCCAGGATCGTGGTAGAGGAACTTACATCTGAAGTAAACCAGCAGGAGGGAACGTTATTGATCACCATTCAATATACGATCATCACTACCAACACGCGGTATAACTACGTGTTCCCATTCTATATGAACGAAGCCACAAACATTGAACACGCATGAGCTGCCATTGTCATAGCGATATAGTGCGCGATGGTTCAGGCCGGTTGGGCCGTTACCTCAAGGCACTTGATCCTGCATATGCTCCTATAGATGAGCGAAGCCTGGAAGAGTTGTTGGTATTTATCAAACGATATGCCGCACAGATTCGATTTTACGATATACCCGAAAGTAATCCGGGACCCGCCAAAACAAGCTGGCGCGAATTCTTCAGTCGCGATATGGCTGTTATAGCAGCCGGTATAGCTTTGACAGATATAGCACAGATCCGAAAAGATTTTGAAGAGACCTTCCGCAGCCTGCAGGAAGATCCGGAAGCCGATATATATGCAGCCTTGTTCAGTCCTGTACTTGGCATGGCAGCACGCATCGATCGCTGGTATAGCCTGGCTATACCAGAGAATCCACTATATGAAACCCTGACACTTGCTATTCAGTCTGAGTTGAAAGCGCAGCTTCAGAAAATCACTGCGTACGAAGAAGGATTCAAACTGGTTGACCCCGGCAAAACGCTCAACCTCGATTATACCGCTATCAAAAATAAATCCGTGTGGGGACTGGACGAACCCGTAGTGGCTGAAGGAAGTATATACCAGGGAGCTGATGAAGCCGCCAAAATCAAATATGCAGCATTGTATGTTGAAGATATATTTCTGTCGTTCTACGGGTTCTTACAAAAACTGACAGACGAGTCTTCCAAGTATTTCACATTTGCATTAGAGCAGTATCCGGCACATCAGCCCCACATGGCACTCTTCATTGCTTTCCTGAAGCTGTTCAAACTTGCACAGGAGCAGATGAATGGTATCACCGAACGCATGCTCAACTTCTATTACCGCGAAGTTTTACAGCTCACCGAAAAAGATTCCATACCCGATCGTGTCCACATCGTTTTTGAACTGGCGAAAGATATAGCCGAATATGCTATAGCATCCGGCACAGCACTGTCTGCAGGTAAAGATGCGTCCGGTAAGGAGCAGGTATATAGAACCGAGAGCGACCTCGTAGTGAACCAGGCAAAGGTCAAAGAACTGAAAACAATCTTCATTGAGAAGAAGCTGGAAAATGACAGAAACGTTATAGGCACTATATCTGCCCAGCCCGTAGCCAATTCACTGGATGGTTATGGCGAGAAATTTACCGATGCCTACCCGAAATGGCCAACGTTCGGCAGGCAATTCAATCGCATCCGAAATCCTAAAAATATATGTCAGCTCATTGATCTGGCATACGATCGCCTCTATGAACGAAATGAAGCTGCCATTGGCTTCGCCATAGCATCACCTCAACTGTTGTTGCAAGGTGGCAATCGACTGATTGTATACAGGCTTGAAGGACTTGGACAAGTATATATAGCCGGGTCAGCCCAGACAGAGCAGAATGTACGAATCAAGTTTACTGCCGATAAAGATTGGATCACGATCGATCAACGCATGTCAGAAGATTTTCGGAAATCGTTACCCATCGATGATACCACTATATTTGAGATACCACAGCAAACACAGGGAAGTTATTATATAGAAGAAGGCGCACTGATTATATACCTCCCGGCCAATATACCAGCCGTTATACCTTTTGACAGCGCGATGCATGATGGAGCCTTTACCACCAATCACCCCGTGATGCAGGTTTTGCTGGGACCTGATGTTAAGATCAGTGAAGAAGACTTCAGCAGTCTTCGCTTCCGAAGCGCGTCACTCGAAGTGCGTGTAGGTTCCATGAGCAATGTAACCGATCCGCAGCAGGATGGAATTCCTTTCTTCGATGGTCTCAAAACACTAACGTTACAGAATGACGATGGCATGCTCGATGCATCCAAGGCATTCGATCCTTTCACCGCCTATCCCAACCGTGGTAAAAGCCTATATGTAGGCAGCGCAGAAGTGTTCAACAAGACACTCGATGAACTATCGCTGCACATACGACTGGCCAATCCGGCAGAAGACATCATTATCGGCAGGCGTGCTGCGGCCAACAGCCCCTATATATTAACCGTACGGGAATCAAGAACCTGGTCGGATGTATTGGACACCGACACCATGATCAATATAGAAGACCTTGCCAAGAATGTATTGGCGCTGGAAGGTGGCGGTAAACGAACATTGAGCCGCCATCCCATTCTTCCGGAGCAGGAATATACTTCCAATACCATCAAAGGTTTTTTACAACTGGAGTATAACATTCAGATCCTGGCCAGCGACAAGGGAGTATATGAACGCATGCAGGAAGAAGCGCAGCATCTTAAAGTAAAAGAAATTTCGGTAAGCTACCACTCGACACTCGCGCGACTGGAAGCAGGTACCGACCAGTTCTTCCAGGTATATCCGTTCGGTGTGCTGGAGGCTGATCTCAACACACAAGATGCAAGAGCACGCATTCTGTTAACCGATACAGCCGGGGCTTTCGCAACAACTTCGTCCAAGGCATTGCAGCAACGAAACGATCGCGATTTACTGGTGGATACGAAAGATAAACTATTCCCGCAGTTTACCTTCCTCGATCCGTATGCAAAATATACTTCGATTGACATCAAGCCTGAAACCGCAGATCCCAAGTCCAATTACCCGGTCATTACCTCAACCGTACACAATGCCAATGGTGTTGCAAACAGGAAGATTACTGCGATCGATCGGTTAATGATTGATGCCAGCGGTGTGACCGAAAAACTGGAAGGAGCAGCCAATCAATATTCAGGGTTACAGCAGGAGGAAGGGATGCTCTTTATCGGCATCGAGAACCTGAAGCCACTGCAAAGTTTAGCGCTGTTGTTTCAATTTGCAGAAGGCAGCGCAGAAGATGAAGACAACGATCCTCCCGCTATACATTGGTCGTATTTAACCAATAATGAGTGGCGTCCGCTAAAAGGAGAGAATATAGTCGCTGATGATACATTCGGTTTTCAAACCACGGGCATTGTCAAGATTGATGTACCGGCCGATATCAACAGCAACAATACCATCATGACTACCGGGCTATACTGGTTCTGCGCCAGTGTTACAGAACATTCCAACCGTATACCCAAACTGGTAGATATAGTGGCACAGGCTGTGATTGCCAAGTTTGAAGATCAGGACAACGATCAGACGCATTTCGACAACGCACTGGCTGCCGGCAGCATCAGCAAGTTAGTGGTGAAGGTTGCCGAGGTAAGTAAAGTGATACAACCCTTTGCTTCGTGGGATGGTAAACATCGCGAGACCGGCAAAGAATTTTATACCCGCGTGAGCGAACGGCTCCGTCATAAAGCGCGGGCGATTAATGTATGGGACTACGAACATCTTATACTCGACCGTTTCCCTACCATCTATAAAGTAAAAGCTATACCACACGTTGATCCGGAATGCTTGTGCAGACATACCGATCCGGATAGTCCGTACAATACAGCACGTGTAGACGATTGCTGCGGTCCGCAGATTGCACCGGGGCATGTATTAATCGTGCCGGTTGCCAATTTCAAAAACCGGAATGCTATCAACCCGCTGCAACCTAAAACCAGCAGACGTACATTACTGGAAATAGAGTCCTATATTAAGAAACGCACATCGCCCTTTGTAAAAGTACATGCGAAGAACCCGGTATACGAACAGATCCTCGTATTCTTCAGGGTGAAATTCTATACCGGTATAGATAAAGGATACTATATGAAGAAGCTGAACGAAGAGATTGTTCACTTCCTGACACCGTGGGCTTTTGATGAAACAGCAGATATAGTATTTGGACAGAAGATATATGCATCGTCCATTATCGACTTTATTGAAGAACGACCTTATGTAGATTTCATTACAGACTTCATCATGGGCGTATGTAAGGATGAATGCTGCACAGAAGACGAACGTGTGACTCCGCAGGATCAATCAGTACCAACGCAATCACCCGAAGGACGCCCCATTATAACAGGCGTGATATACGATAGTACAAGCAGCCTGCCACTGCCCGGTGTTACGATTCAGATCAAAGGCACTACCGAAAGTACCACAACCGATGCAACCGGTGCATTTATACTCCGGCCATCAACAACGGATGATGTTGTACTTACAATCGCATTTATCGGGTATACCTTCAAGGAAGTAAATACACCTGTAAATCGTTCCTGGAAAATATACCTGCTTCAGGAAATCAGTGGAACAAATGGTTCCGATACTGACAAGGGTTTGATTGAGACACTAAGCAGCCTGTGTGGTTGCAGCGACTTTGAACATTTGTTACAGCACGATTCTGATTTTATAGGAGAAGTTGTGGCACAGCCATCCACTCCGCGCTCTATACTCGTATCTGCACCGCGCCATATTATTATACCCTACGAAGAGAAACCACGCCAGACACCGTGTGAAAAATTGCAGGAATCGAGGCGTACATCAACGGTAAAAACGTTGCGTACCACGAACACTGCTGCGCGTGAAACCGAAACAGCGATACTGGCGAGGAGAGAGGAGCGTGCTAAAAATGTAAGGTCGTTGTCGCCAGCCAAGGCAACGGAGAAGAAAGATATACCGGCCAAAAAGAAATCAGGCAGATCGAAGAAATCAGACAAGTAATTGAAGGTATATATAGCCTCGTATAATTATGAAAGACCCCATCACCCTCGATAAATCAAATCCATTGCTGCCGGCAGAAGATTATGTAGCACTTCGCAAGCAGGGATTCAAACACATCGAAAAAACCGGAAGTGACCACTGGACAGAGTATAATAATTCTGACCCGGGCATAACAATACTGGAAGCCGTAAGCTATGCTATAACAGACCTGGCGTATCGCACCGGTTTCGAAATAAAAGATTTGCTGGCACCGGAACAACTTACACCGGATACCTGGAAGCAAATCTTCTATACCGCCCGACAGATTTTGCACAATAGTCCGCTGACATTAAATGATTATCGGAAAATAATCATTGACGTAAAAGGCGTTCGCAATGCATGGATCGAACCGAGTAAAAATTATGAAGTGCCGCTCTGGATCAACTACAATGTATACGAACGCAGGAGAGATAATGACTGTCAGTGTGACGATGCTGAAGATACCGGATGTTATGGAAAGCTGCAGCTCGACCCCGTAACAGCGGCTGAGGTTGATGCTGCGCAAGCTGAAGCAACGGCCAGGCTAGACGAAAAAATACTGGCTATTGATACCAGAATCACCGAGCTGGATGCGAAGATCGCGGAACTTGATGCCAAAATTCCCAATACAGAAGATGAGCTCGAGAAAGATAAACTCATCAAACAACGCGATAAACTTGTTAAGAAAAAGGAACGCAAAGCAGCCCTTAAAAAATCATACGAAGAGGAAAAGGCTATCATTCTGGCTATGCCATTTATACCCTCCAAGATCGTTGAGTTTGAAGGACTTTATAACGTAATGGTAGAGTATGAAGAAGATGTTATTCAGAATGAAGAACGCGATGAAATAAGACAACGTGTTGTTGAAAGACTTACCGGTCATCGTAACCTTTGTGAAGACTTCCTGAGTGTGCAGGCTGTTGAGTATGAAGATTTCGGTATAGCAGGTTCTATTGCTTTGGAAGAATATGCCGATCCGGATATCGTACTGGCTGCTATATATTTTATCATCTATAAATATTTCACGCCTTCTGTACCGTTCTATACCATTCAGCAAATGCTGGACAAAGGCTATACCGTTGACGAAGTCTTTGAAGGTCCGGCACTGAAACATGGTTTTATTGAAGAATCCGAACTTGAGAAAACTGATCTGTACCGCGACATCCGTCTGTCAGACATCATCAACGAAATTGCAGATATACCGGGAGTAAAGGCGATCACCTATTTGCGTTTGCCTTTCCTGGGGTTTGATAACGACTCCGGTAAAAATTACTTTAATGAATGGGTAACCTACCTGCAGGAGGAGAAGAAGATTGCACGTATACAGGCAGCGATGTCTACCATGATGTTCTGCAAACAGCGCGACTTCATCACGTATAACCTGGGCTCACCCAGTGACCGGAACCCTGACCGGATGCTGAAGATGTTCAACGATCACAAAGTTCTCGAACGAAAGTATAAACTTGAAGGTGTGCAACGCGACTTACCGGTACCAACGGGAGAGTATATGGAGTTGGAAGATTACTTTCCCGTTACCGAGTCGCTGCCGATGTGCTACGGAGTAAGCGAACGTGCGGGCTTGCCAGCCGATGCAACCGACAAGCGAAAGATACAGGCTTTACAACTCAAGGGCTACCTGCTTTTCTTCGAGCAGTTGATGGCCGATTACCTGGTACAGCTTAATCATGTAAAGGATCTTTTTACATTCGATGATTCGGTTAACCGAACTTACTTTACCCGCGCGTTAACCGAGATCGATGACTTGCAAAAATTGTTAATCGATCATCAAAGTCGTGGAGCGGATCATTGGGACCAGATACTCCACGACTTTACGCAAGTACTGGAGAACCTGGTTGAGACACCGAAGAAATTTCTGACTCGCAGAAATAAATTTCTGAATCACATGCTTGCGCGATTCAGCGAAGATCTCAGCGAATACGAAAGTATAACACGCTGGCTCACGCCTTATAAAATTGAACAGCGACTCGCAGGAGACAAGGTACGGATACTTGCCAACGGAGAATACTATAAGATAAGTACCAACCGCGGCAAAGGATATAACTATGCGCATCCTGAAATTTGGGACACTGCAAATGTGTCCGGCACAGAACGAAGAGTAAGTCGCTTGCTTGGATTCAAGTGCGCAGACCGAAGAACATTATCCATTGACTTCCTCGTCATCGAGCCGGTAATGGTAACGGACCCGAAGACCAATACAACATCGCAGAAAACCAACAAGCTTGGAAAGCCGCTGAATGTTATAAAAATTATAGACCCGGAGACAAAAGAAATTTTGTTAACCAGTGTCGAGGTAATTGCAGGCTGCTGTACAGATCTGCTGGTAAATGAAATTCTTACTTATGCCGATGAGCGCAAGTACTTCAAGTTCCAGGACGATCTGAAACATCACACACGCAAATCGGCCGGCAAGGTAGGAACATTCTCGTTTGAACTTTGGGACAATACGGATGAAGAGCAGGCGGTAGTACTTGCTACCAGCAGTAAATATACTTCACGCCAGGACCGCGAGAAAGTATATAAGCGGTTACAGCACCTGATCGATCGTGTGAATGATAACGAAGGTATACATCTGGTTGAGCATTTATTACTGCGCCCCAAGTTCGATGAAATACTGGATGAAGCGAATGACGCCATCGAAGTGAAATTACTGGACGTATGCCTCGATACCTGCGATCTGGGAAAAGGTCTTGAAGAGACCGAGATACCAAACTACAGGAAAAAGATCAGGCGTATACCGGCACGCAAATGCTATGATAAAATGCCCTGGGTACTGGAATACTTCCGGATGAATCCGACTACGAAGAAGTACGATCAATCTATACTCTTCCAGGAAGTATCACCCGATGAAGACGAAGAGCCTGTTCCGCTGAAGTTCAGACGCTACGAGTCATTGGCGAAACGTGTTCGCGACCTGCAGGAGTATGGCTCTGAACGTATACAATACGAGCTCGTGTCAAATCAACAACAGGAGGATCCTGATAAACTGAGATATAGTTTCATCATTCATGGTGAGCATGAAGTTATACTGGCTCAAAGTCTTTTCATCTACAAAACGAAAGAAGAAGTTGAAGCAGAAATTAAAAACCTGATGCGCTTCTTCGCTTTTGAATTGGACATGTATTGCCAGGAAAATCCGTGCGATCACAATGAAGATCCGTATTCATTCCGGGCAACGGCAGTATTGCCATGCTGGCCAAAGCGTTTTCGCGATCCAACCTTCCGGGCACTGGTAGAAAAAACGATTCAGTCTGAAGCACCGGCTCATGTTCATATCAAAATCATCTGGATTGGTCCCAGCGATATGAAGCAGTTTGAAAATGTATACCAACAGTGGCTTCGCGAAATGGCGCTTACCGAGATGCCCTCGTACGAACATGTAAATCCACTGGTGGAAGCGATCAATACACTGAAACCCTGTGGCTGCTGTGAAGACGAATGCCACGAGTGATCATGAAGATATAGGATGAGACTATAAAAGAATGAAGCATCTGGTAAATCAATTACGCATTGAAATCCATTGCCCGAATGAAGATCAGGCGCTGCAACTGCGGCATAACTTTAGCCTGGCTTTGCAGCAACAGATTGAAGTCGTGATTGATCGCATTTGCTCACGGTATATACAGGAGGATGAATGGATTCGTGTTGATAAACTGGAAATCGACCTGGGCACGTTCAGTTCCCATACATTTTATGAAACCTTCGCAGATATATTCTCCGGTAAATTTGAAGACGCACTTGTACAGAAATTAACATCCGTTTCATCGGAAGAACGGAAAGAATCTATACCTCGCTCACAAGCTGAGCTGCTGCGATACTTTCTGCTCTCCGGTACAGTGCCGTGGTGGGCCGATGAACAGGCATTGGACATTAATGTCATTGCGTCTGAGCAATTACAAATGCACGTGGAAAGCTTTCGATCCTTTCTTCAACGAAACAGGTCGAATGAAAATATGTGGCGCAGAATTGTATTGCAGTTGAACCGCGACATCCGGAATAAAATCATATCCATTTTCCCGCTGTACATCGAAATTGTACGGATGTATAAATCATGGATTGAAACGATTCTTAAAAAAGAGAATATAACATTACGGGATACCGGAGTAACAGACGCCATACTTACGGATATAGTATTGGAACACGCTTCCGCATTGTCGGGTATAACCAATACAAAATCGCTTCAACCGGTATTTGAAAATTCTATTTCGCAGATATTTTCAACTATACCGGAGGCAGCGGCAGCGAATGTCAAAGACGCATGGAACGAAATTAAAGAACAAGACACAAAGTCGCTGACCGCAGCGGAAGGGATAGAAGAAAGTACAGCTCCAGCAGATACAACGCCAGCCGGAGAAAAGTATATTTCCAACTTTTCGGGTGCTGTATTACTGGCGCAGTTTCTCCGACCGTTCTTTCAAAAACTTAATTTACTGAACGGTATAGCGTGGAAGAATAAAGCAGCACAATATAAAGGCGTGCAACTGGTACGATTCCTTTGCACCGGTGAACAGAAAACTCCGGAATACAGTCTTGTACTGGAAAAATTATTGTGCGGTATACCGATAGAAGAACCTGTGCCCGTTGACACCTTACTACAACAGGAAGAACGTGATGAAGCATCAACTTTGTTGAACGCTGTCATTGAACACTGGCAGGCCCTTCGGAATACTTCTGTAGACGGTTTGCGAAATAGTTTCCTGATGCGTGACGGAAGCATATCACGCAACCATGAACACTGGCTGTTGCAGGTAGAACGAAAAACGATGGATGTCTTACTGGAGAAACTTCCGTGGGGATATTCTACAATAACATTGCCCTGGAATAATTACCTGATCTATGTTGAATGGTAAACACAATAGTATGGGACAAGATCTTATCCTGTCGGAAGCCGGCATGACGGGTTCGCCATTGGATCGCAATGCAGAAACGCTGGCGCGTGAAATTGCGTGGTTCGCCCGCGTGGTCAATGAACGGTTACAGGACTATTTCCCCAAGGAGAAACTCGAAATTCAGCAGGAGAAGGAACATAGCTGGATCGACAAGATATTAAACCGAAGCACAGCTGCGAAAGAGTCCGCATCAGGCAACGCCACAACGGTAGGGCTGGGCGAAAGTATACCTATACCAGACCTTTCGCAGGATAATTCCGTATATGCTGAATTTGTTAATTACTATAAACTAAGTGCGGATGAACGCCTCGTGTTGATCCTCGCGATCATTCCGCATGTACAGCCTCACTTGCTCGATGTATTCTTTTCCATTAACAAACCATTGGGCCGGGGCTATACTGAGTTTGGTGGTGTGAAGGGCAATCGGCATGGTGGCTTTATTCCTACCATCGAGACAGCATTATTCCTGTTGGCAGGCAATGACCTGAGTTACCGTTTCCGGGTATATAGATTATTTGAACCCGACCATATATTCTCTGCACACAACATCATTCATCTTGAACTGGGTGCCGGTGGTGAACCGTTCTATAGCAGTTCCATTCTTATATCGGAAGAGTATGTTGATTTCTTCACAACCGGTAATATTCGCAAGCCAACGTTTAGTATGGAGTTTCCGGCCAAGCGGCTCACAACCAAAATGGAATGGAGTGATCTTGTTGTCGATGAATTTACAGCACAACAGCTTGATGAACTTCGTGTGTGGCTGAAACATGGCAGAACATTGTATGAAGAGTGGGGGATGGATAAAAAGATCAAGCCCGGTTATAAAGCTTTATTTCACGGTCCACCGGGTACAGGCAAAACATTGACAGCGGCATTGCTTGGTAAACTATATAACCTCGATGTATACCGCGTGGACCTGTCGATGGTTATTTCGAAATATATAGGGGAGACCGAAAAGAACCTGGAGAAAGTATTTCGTAAAGCGGAGAACAAAAACTGGATCCTCTTCTTTGACGAAGCAGATGCCTTGTTTGGAAAACGCACGGGTATATCAGATGCACATGACAAATATGCCAACCAGGAGATCGCCTATTTACTGCAAAGACTAGAAGACTATCCCGGGCTGGTTATACTTGCTTCGAACATGCGCAATAATGTGGATGAAGCTTTTACCCGGAGACTGCAATCTATTATATATTTTCAAAAGCCACAGCCTCGCGAGCGACTTCGCCTCTGGAACGGTGCATTCAGCAATGTATGTCAGCCACCATCCAGCAGTGATATGGAACGTATCGCACAGCAATATGAACTCGCGGGTGGTTCAATTATAAACGTTGTCCAATTCGCCTCATTACTGGCATTGAATCGAAATGATAAAGTAGTAACGGTTGACGACCTCTTACAGGGTATCCGCAAGGAGTTTAAGAAAGAAGGGAAGACGATGTAGTAATATTTAAATATAGTATATATGGAAGCAAAGCTTTCAAAAACTAATAACAATACGCGTAACGCCTCAGCTGCTGCAAACATTCAATGCAAACTGACGGTCGGTTCAGTTAATGATCCGATGGAAGCACAAGCCGATGCCGTTGCAGACCAGGTAATGCGCATGCCGGAGCATGGACTGATTCAACGTAAATGCTCCAAGTGCGAAGAAGAAGAGAAAGCGCAACGCAAACCGTTAACATCATTCATACAAAAGAAAGAAGCATCCGGAAATACAACGATAGCATCCGATGCTGTGTCCAATAAAATTCAGGCTACAAAAGGGAACGGAGCAGCCCTTGATTCATCTACCAAAACTTTTATGGAGAGTCGGTTTGGAACAGATTTTTCCAGGGTGAACATCCATACCGATAGCCATGCCGTTGCGTTATCATCCGAACTGAATGCCCAGGCCTTTACCGTTGGTAATGATGTATATTTTAATTCAGGAAAATATAGTCCGGAGTCTTCCGAAGGAAAACATCTGCTGGCACATGAGCTTACGCACACTCTTCAGCAAGACAAGACACAAGGTATACAGAGAAGTTGTACGGATGGACAATGTGATACTTGCGCGGGAGGAAGAAGAACACTTTGGTTCACGGTATTTTTCCGCACCAGAGCAACACGCGCTACGATGACTGCGCTCCGGACAAGAATAAATGAAGCAAAACGAATTCTCAGCAATTGTTGTATCCGTGCATTGTTTGAATTTGACTGGAGGTTGCTTCCGGGAGGTACAACATTTGATTGGGGGAATGATCCTACGGGTTCCAACTACAGCGATGAGGCAGAGAATTTAGGTGAGGGAACAACGTTCAACAGCGCCAGGGGCATTCCGATTGTTGTGGCTGACACCGTTCCCAATACCGGTGGGGGTGTAACCGTTACACCCCGAACAGATGCAAATTATACAGGCGTTCCATATATAGCTATATCTGTTACGCACGGAAGGATTCGTGCGATAGCACATGAAGGGGGCCATGTTGGCGGTATCCTTGCTCATACAGCGATCAGTGGCGTTATGGACAATGGCATTGGGGGCACAGCCGTCTCAGAAGAATATTGCAATGCGATGAGGGCTCTGGCAGTATAAAACTCAGTTATGCAGGAAAAGTTCTTACAAAATATATCGCCCGGACAAGAACCTGCCTCCAATACTTCAGGAGACGTTACGGAATCAATTCGCAATTCACAGATATATCTTCCCCGCACGAGTGTGCAGGGCAGTGTGTTATCAGAAAACGAAAATAAATCTGGTGAAGTCACAAAATTACAGCGAAGCCAACTGGCGTCATTCATCCAAAGAAAAAAAAATGATTCATCCGGTATATATAATACACACGGTATTATTCAGCGTCAGCCTGCCCCCGTACCGATACCGCCCCTGAGAACGGTAACACCCGTGATTACACAGCGGTACAGACCAACAGGAAGTATAACCAGGCAAGAATTTGATCGCTACGTTAAAACTAATTTTGGTGTTGCTGATGTACATACCGGCACACAACAAGAGCAGGAACAGCGCAGCACGCGGCTAAATATACCCACCGTAACTATTCCTAACTGGCAACGATGGGACCCCGGCACAGCTTCGGATGATTATACCAGTATTATCAATGGGATTGAAAATATGGCTGATGCACTTGGCGCTATTCCAACCATCAGGACCATTACTTTTTTTAAAGTATTTTATAATCCGGATGCCGCAGGCACAGGCATTCCGGATACATCTATAGGAGCTACCTTTGGAGCGGGGAGTCTCACGATCTTCGAAGCCTTCAGTGGCTCAACGTATCCTGCTATAGGTATAAATACAGCAAGTGGAGCTCCTACAGCGCCGGCCAACCGCGAGCGGGATATAGCGCATACCATTACACACGAATTAGGACACGGTGTTGCAGAAGCAGCAATGGCTTCACAGAATAATCAGACCTTTGTAGAATTCAGAGCCGCTGTCGGGTGGATCGGCACTCCGGAAGTGCTATACGATATAGGACAGCCAACCGTAAGAGCTGCTATCGCGACTCAAACACAACCACCGTCTCAGCACCGGATAACGCCTGCTCGCTGGTATGACAATACCGTGAGCGAACAACCTATGTCGCGATACGCGATTGATGGAGGACCGAGCGAGGACTTTGCTGAATCTATAGCCGCCTATATCAACAATCCGTCTGTGTTACAGCAGCGTTCCCCCGCAAGATATACCTTCATCCGGAACAATATAAATACATGGCGTACACGCATGCGTGCAACAATGCCGGCACGTGTTCGTCCACCGGTTGGAGACTTTCCTATACCGGAAGGAGATCGCAGCATGGCATAAAGAATACAGCTATAGATTATGAAGAATATTTCACCTTCACCACAGACACAATCAACCCCGGCAGCAGAGTCTAAATCTTTGCTCAACACCGCTGAAAGTGATCAAACTATACTGCTACCTCTTCAGTGTAAACTTACCGTTGGCGCAGCAGACGATCCGCTGGAAGCAGAAGCGGATGCGATGGCTGATAAAGTGATGCGCATGCCGGAAAGCAGTTTTATACAACGCAAGTGTTCGCATTGTGAAGACGAGGAGAAGGCTCAACGCAAACCACTGGCTTCGTTCATACAAAAGAAGGAATCGTCCGGTAGTGATACCGTTGTATCCGATTCCGTCAACAATCAGATAGCATCTACACGTGGCAGCGGGAGCTCGCTGGACAGTTCTACCAAAAGCTTTATGGAAAGTCGTTTTGGCGCAGACTTTTCTGGTGTACGCATTCACACCGGCCAGTATGCAACGCAATTATCCAACGACCTGAATGCACAGGCGTTCACCGTTGGAAACGATATATACTTTAACTCCGGAAAATATACTCCCGAATCAAATGCCGGTAAATTTTTGCTTGCCCATGAGTTAACGCATACTATACAGCAAGGTGCTGTTGCCAATACAATACAACGTGAAGAGGGCACGTCACGTGTTGAAGAGCACGTACAAACACCTACACGCACCGGTGATGCATGGAGCGGCACCGTTGACCGGGAAGAATATGTACCCGCGAGCGGTTCGACACCAAGGAGATCACTTGCAACACGTTCCGGGGTTCGAATTGCGTTTGACGCAGCCAATTGTGTGGTTACGTTACCCACACGTTTAAAATTCGAACATCCCAGTACATCCAACTGGCCATTCTGTAGTGAAGATTCTGGTTCTGTTCCGCCGGCCGCAGTAGATCAAAGTATATTTGATCGTGTGAAACAACGCTTCTTATCACTTACACAGTCGTGGTTTGATAACTGGTTTACTGTTCGCCTCAGTAATTGTGAAAATGCATGTGCTGGAAAAGATATACCTATACGGGCTGCTATTACTGAAGACAATGCGAACCCAACTACCACCGTAATTATAGCTGACAAAGACGGGCGTTCATGCGCCAATAGGTCTACCGTTGTATTACACGTTGGCGGTGGTATAGATGATGATCGTATTGTACACGAGGCCGGCCACATGGCTCTCGGATACGGAGATGAGTATCCATCCGCCCGCAATACGGAAAGTGTGAGGAGAAGTGATACTTCTATGGCCGGATCACATAGCAGCTTTCAGGACTGGATGCTTTTGCACGAGAGACATTTTGCTTTTGTTCCTGCGTTCCTTCAGCAAATATACCCGGGATGTACCGCTACGCTTCAGTCCAATAATCGCTCCGGTACCTCTTTCAATTTCCCTGCCTTGATGGGGTATTCAGGATACCGTGGGGGTGGTGTTCATTTCTCTACCGGGCTGGATCTCGCTGTACCCCTGGAAATTCAACGCAGACTACAACTCACGTTGGGCGCCCGAGCACACTATATACTGGGAGCATCTTATCCTACGCAACATGCATTCATGGGTGGTTTGAGACTCGGTTTAAACTATACCAGCAATTTCGCCACCGGTGGCTTACGGTTAGGTGGCTTTGGTGAAATAGGAGGTAGTTTTTCTTCTGCTACAGATCGCACATTGTCGGATACACGGAACAGTCGCTGGTTTGGCAGTGGCTATTATTCGGTTGGCGGAACGCTTGGATATACCTCAGCGTTGTCAGGAGGTTCATCAATGTTTATCGGGGCAGAAGCTTCCTATAACTCATCTATACTTTCAGATGACAGCTTACGAAGATTCGGACCTGCCGAGTGGTTTAATCTTGGACTTTCATTCGGATATCAGTGGAGATAAAATATGTTACGATGCCGGATGAGACTTTTGCTATGACATGACTATATATAATCAGACTATAGATTATGAAGAACCTCTCACCTTACCAGCAGGCACAAACAGCTCCG
Organism: Flammeovirgaceae bacterium UBA5867; assembly: GCA_002432545.1. GTDB lineage: Bacteria > Bacteroidota > Bacteroidia > Cytophagales > Cyclobacteriaceae > Ohtaekwangia. Next base: position 47,321 of record DJFR01000141.1, read on the forward strand.
TCAGCAGCATCTACGCCTTCGCTTAGCATGGCAGAGAGCGCACAAAATATACTGTTACCTATCCAATGTAAACTCACGGTTGGCGCAGTAGACGATCCGTTGGAAGCCGAAGCAGATGCTATGGCTGACCAAGTGATGCGCATGCCGGAGAACAGTTTTATACAACGAAAGTGCAAACATTGTGAAGAAGAAGAGAAAGCGCAACGCAAACC
>DJFR01000093.1 GCA_002432545.1 Flammeovirgaceae bacterium UBA5867
AGTATGCATATCCATAAACCTGTAATTATCAAGCAGGCCGTCATCATATAATTTTTTTAAGGCATCGCTCTGCATACTCAACAAATACACGGCTTTGTTATTTTTCGACATAACGATCTCTACTTCCGCTCGGGGTATATATTTCAAGAGTTCCACTTCTATCAATGTTTCCTTTTCCGGAACGCTATAAAATTTTGTATATTCTTTGTTGTATGCTTTATTGGCTGTCTCCCAGTTTCGTTCTGATCGAAGCTGGTATCGCAGTGCTGTGAGCCAGGCAAAATGGCGGTATATAATTTCCCTTGACCGGTTGTTGTCTGCGATATAATCGCGACACATCAGTGCCCATGACCGGCTTGCACTCATCGCAGCTCCCCAGATCTGCCGGGCTTCCCAGGTGCGATTATAAGTTTGTGCATTTTTAAACCCGACACTAAATGCTGTTGCTGTTCCCAGTAATGCAACGACAGACCAGGGAACAGCTATCCATTTAACATCAAACACCTGGTATAGCACGACAGGAATGGTGCCTATCAGCAGGAGCCAAAGTATATTTCTTCTGGTCCAAAAGAGAAACTCAGAAAGTTTGTACGATTTTCCGGTATGCATTTTAAACTATACTATATTTAAAATACTCAGAATCACTACGAGAAGTCTTCCGGTAATCCTATATCTATGTGTTCTTCGTTCGATGCAAAGGGCTGCTCGTGCATGTAAATAGCATCATCCAGAAATTCACTGCCTGCATTCGTATAGGGTGCCGGTTCATAATGAATAATCGGATGTTCTTCAGATTTATCTTTCTGATTTTTATTGTCGGGATGTAAGACGAAGAAGTTCATGATGTATATATTTTGATTGTGATAAAGAAAAACAACGCGCTAAAATTTGATCTGCTGCCTGTTGACTTGCTGTGTTGTTGACTGGTTTTTGCAAGGATAAATACACCAGCGTAGGGATATCCGCATGCACGAACAGGTGGAAAGTGCATTCCCGTTACAACCGCCTCAGCAAACTGTCACCCGTCATCTTCGTTTCAACAGGAGGCAGATCATCTTGTAGTTATACCTTTTGTAATTGCTTGCTCCACCATTGTTCAAAGTTGATGGCGCCTAATTCTGCATGACCGGCAGGTACCAGTGCAGTCTTGGTAATCTCTCCGCCAAAATATACCGGCTTGCCGTTCGGTACTACACTGCGCGGATCATCTGAATGCTGTAAAAACATAGTAACGATTTCATATATTTTAAAACGTTCAGGTCCTGCTATTTCAATCTTGCCATTCACAGGATTTCCCAATGCATACTTGGTCACAAAGTATGCTACATCATCTGCGGCGATCGGCTGAAATTGTACATCAGACAAATGTACTTCGTTACCTTCTGTTGCCTGATTCGCGATGCCTGCCAGGAATTCGAGGAACTGTGTGCTGCGAATAATGGTATAGGGCACACCCGATTGTCTGATCAAATCTTCCTGCGCTTGCTTGGCGCGCATATACCCTACGTTTTGCATCAGGTCAACACCAACAATAGACAGTGCTACGTGATGTTTTACACCGGCATTAATTTCTGCTGCCAGTAAATTGCGACCTGATGTCTGGAAGAATTCCAGAACCGCCTTGTCTTCGAAAGACGGAGAGTTTGCCAGGTCGATAACGACATCTGTATTTTTCATGGCTTCAGCCAATCCTTCTCCGGTTATTGTATTGATACCGGTGTTGGGAGATGCTGCAATAACTTCGTGTCCAAACTGGCGAAGTTGTGAAACTACTTTGGTTCCGATGAGGCCGGTGCCTCCTATAACTACGATTTTCATAATGGATTGTTTTAAGGTTCGCTTGCCCTTATAACCAATACGATGCCAGTCAATCAAGCTGTTGATAATCAGTAGTATGTAAAAATGTACCCTGTTTTTTTTCACTGTATTTAGTGAAAGCACGACCGGTTTCACTATATATAGGGAAGAAGGCGAAGCGTATGTCCAAAAGGAGAGACGTCAGCGATTAGCGGCAAACATGTTGTATAGCTATTCTTATCAGGCGAAGTAATCGCTTTTGCTGATGCCGAATTTTTTCATTTTGGAATGCAGGGTATTGCCAGGAATTTTTAATACTTCTGCAGCACTGCCTGCGCCTGAAATTTTACCGGCACAACGTTTCAGTGTTTCGATGATATAGCTGCGTTCGACTTCTTCCAGCGAACGGTTTAAGAGATAAGCTATATCTTTTTTTCCCGGATCTGTATGCTGCGGTATATATACTTCATCCAATGCTCCATCAGTTGCCAGCAGGATGCTGCGTTCAAGTAAATGCTCCAACTCCCGCACATTGCCCGGCCATGTATAGCTGCGCAATTGCTGTATTACTTTAGGAGCAATCTTACGGATGGTGCGCCCCGTGTTCCGGCTATATTTCCCTACAAAGAAATGCGTAAGAGCTTCTATATCTTCCAGGCGATCGCGCAGGGGAGGCAGGTGAATCGGAAATACATTCAAACGGAAATATAGGTCTGCACGAAAACGTCCGGCCTTTACTTCTTCTTCCAGGTTCCGATTGGTGGCCGCTATTAATCGCACATCGATCCTGATAATTTGTTTGCCGCCCACGCGTTCCAGTTCGCGCTCCTGGATCACCCGTAGTAACTTGGCTTGTGCCTCCAGTGGAAGTTCACCGATTTCGTCAAGAAACAACGTGCTGTTGTTGGCGAGTTCAAATTTACCTATACGCCTGTCGATGGCACCGGTAAAAGCGCCTTTCTCATGACCGAACAATTCGCTTTCAATAAGATTGGCAGGTAACGCTGCGCAATTCAATTTTACCATCAGCTTGTCTTTTCGTGGCGATGCATTGTGAATTGCCCGCGCGATCAATTCCTTGCCGGTACCTGTTTCGCCCAATACCAACACCGTGCTGTTGGAATCGGCTACCAATGACATCAGGTGATATACCTTTTGCATGTGTTCACCACTGCCAATGATTTCTGAAAAATTATAGATGGTTTTGATCTGTTCTTTCAGGTAATCATTCTCTACTTCGAGTTGCTTTTTATATGCGAGCAGTTTTTCATTTGCCTGAATGTTGGCAATGGCTATTGATATTTGCGCACATATACCTTTCAATAGTAACTGGCTGAGTTTATTTGCGAGCAGCCAGATTGTACCTATAATTTTGTCGCCTACCCGTAACGGCAGGCCGTACATATTTTTCAGTCCGGTGGTCTTCCATAGTTTGGCGTACGCGTTACCGCCTCTCAATTCTTCTTCTACATTGAATACCAATCCATCCTTGCTGGCCAGCACCTGCGCGGTATAGGTCTCTTCAACCGTGATCGGAGTGGCCATCATCTTCTCGAAATCTACTTTAGCATTTTCAAACAACGTACGGTCAAACATAAACGCAGACAAATGAAAGCCGTCATCATTCATCACCCTGATCATCGCGAGTTGTGAATGCATTGTTTTATCGAGTACGCGAAATATAGCGTCCTGCAGATCCTGCTTCGATCTAACCTGTGATATATCATTACTGAACTCCAGCAGAAATGCCTGCTCTTCCTGTTTTTCATGGATCTTCTCGTTGGCCATAATGTTCGCTATGGCTATCGATATTTGCGCACATATACCCTGCAACAACTCGATGTTGATCTCGGCAATATCCAGGAATAAAATTCCATGATTTGTTTCTCCATTGCGCAGCCGTATACCAACAATTTCTTTGAACCCCATCGTCTTCCAATATTGTAAATAGGACGAAGTGATGCCGCGTTGTATTTCTCTGTCTACGTTGAACAATAAAGGAATGCTGCTGTTCAATACACGGTTTTGTAATCCGTCATGGATGGGATACCGGGCTCTTTCGAGTGCGCGTATCATTTCCGGATCGTGTGTTTTACTAAGATCATATACATAGGGGCTCATCGTTGTATTGTCTTCGTTGATCCTGCGTATAACAAAACCTCCCGGTGGATTTAAACTGCTTAAAGCGGTGCGAACGGCACGGGCAAGTTCTTCTTTCGTTCGTACCGTTGCAATGTTACTGCTGAAGTCAAGCAGAAATGATTTCTCTTTTTCCTTCTTGAGTATCTCTTCATTTTTAATGATGTTGGATACAGCGCTCGACAACTGCGATGCTATACCTTTCATAACATTTCGGAACTCGGTGGTAAAGCTGCCGGGTTTATCATTATAAATGTGAATGAAACCCATGGGCTTTTCTTCTTTCATCAGCCGTGTCATCAGAATTTCTCGTACACCTTTTTCATAATTGACCCGGAGAAAAGCAGGACTTTTCGGTTGATCCATTATATCTTCCAATAAGAAAGATATAGGTTCTGCTGACTGAAGCACGGACTGGATAAACGGTTCGTTTAGTGAGAAACGCGACTGTACCATTTCCTGGTATCTGGCGTGTGAGCGGATTGGAGATCCATCGTTGTCCAGTAAGAAAGGAATATAGGTTTCATCTTTGTAATCAATCAGGGTAACGATGGTATGCGTAAAGTAGAAAAATCCTTTAATGCGTTTTCGAAAGAGCATGAGCAGGTCGTTCTTTTCACGGACCCTGGTAATATCATTTCCCAGTTCCAGTAAGATCTTTCGTTCCCGCTCCAGTATTTCTTCTGTATCTGTATAAACAGGCATTTCTGATTCCGGAAGTTTTCCCTTTTTCATAAATGCAATTTAGGTAAAATAAGGAAGGTCAACTTAAATATTCGATATGCACGGTTGTGGGATTTTAAGATTGAAAGATTATAAGACTAAGATTTTAAGATTTAGTGTATGCAATAAAAAGACGATCCGATGTTATTTGTAACTGTGTTCGCATAGACAAAATGCTTTATGAGCATTTATACTGGTGAAAATATCAGAATGATGGTAGACAGAAGTAAACCCAATCTTAATACTATATATATAGCTTCAGGAGGGTGGATCAAGATGAGTATATAGGTGAATTGGAGTACAACCTTCTTTCTTAGGATATGCTTACACGACTGCTTCTTAAATAAAGAAAGGAGGCCGCGAAATGCGAACCTCCCGTCACAACAAACTATTTGTTACTATTATTCTGCGATATCAAAGCGATCGAGGTTCATTACCTTGCTCCACGCAGCGATGAAGTCTTTCACGAACTTTTCTTTTGAATCGGATGAGCCATATACTTCTGCCAGTGCGCGAAGCTCAGAGTTCGAACCGAAGATGAGGTCTACACGCGTACCGGTCCATTTTACAGCACCGGTCTTGCGATCGCGCGCTTCAAATATAGTTTGCGAATCGTTGGTAGCACTCCACGTGATACCGAAGTCGAGCAGGTTAATGAAATAGTCGTTCGTGAGAACCTCTGGTGTTTGGGTGAACACACCGTGCTTCGACTTGTCGAAGTTTGCGTTCAGTACACGCATACCACCAATCAGTACAGTCATTTCAGGAGCTGTGAGTGTGAGCAGTTGTGCTTTGTCTATCAACAATGCTTCAGCAGCAACCTGGTGATGAGACTTCACATAGTTACGGAAGCCATCAGCAGCATGCTCCATTACTTCGAATGAGTTTACATCGGTTTGTTCTTGTGATGCATCAACGCGACCCGGTGTAAACGGAACCTTCACATCATGGCCTGCAGCTTTAGCAGCTTTCTCTATACCGGCACATCCGGCCAGTACAATCACATCCGCCAGCGATACTTGCTTACCGGTGTTTATAGTCGTGTTAAATTCTCTTTGTACTTTTTCAAGCGCAGACAATACTTTAGCAAGCTGAGCCGGATTGTTTACTTCCCATTTATTTTGAGGAGCGAGACGAACGCGCGCACCGTTGGCGCCACCACGTTTATCAGAACCACGGAATGTTGAAGCCGAAGCCCATGCAGCGGATATAAAATGTGATGCCGGAATTCCTGAATTAAGGATTTTATCCTTCAACATTTCGATGTCTTTTTCATCGACTAACCTGTGATCAACTTTCGGAATAGGGTCTTGCCAAACCATGATTTCTGAAGGTACTTCTGGCCCCAGATAACGTGCTATCGGTCCCATGTCGCGATGGGTCAATTTGAACCAGGCTCGTGCAAAAGCATCTGCAAATTGATCAGGATTTTCATAAAAACGACGGGATATTTTTTCATAGACCGGATCAAATCTCAGGGAAAGATCGGTTGTGAGCATCGTTGGAAGGTGTTTTTTCGACGGATCATGTGCATCAGGAATGGTTTTTTCTGCATTTTTTGCTATCCATTGATGTGCACCGGCCGGGCTTTTGGTCAATTCCCATTCATTGCCAAACAGATTATCGAAGAAATGGTTGCTCCATTTGGTTGGTGTTTGTGTCCAGGTAACTTCCGG
>DJFR01000054.1:0-137 GCA_002432545.1 Flammeovirgaceae bacterium UBA5867
TGGCAGATGATATTTCGACTGAGCTAATCAAGTATCTCGCAGATAAAGGTATCGTATCCCTCGATGTGCAAGGCTATTTGCGTAAAGTAGAAAATGAAAATGTACTGGCTATTGATTGGCCTGCCAAACGGGAGGCA
>DJFR01000054.1:205-390 GCA_002432545.1 Flammeovirgaceae bacterium UBA5867
AGCCGACTGGGGTGTAAAGGAAGTTATCATTACGCTTGGCAGTAAGGGTTCCGTAATCTATCATCAAAATACATTCTATGATATACCTGCCTACCTGCCGAAAGCTGTAACCGATGCTACAGGTTGTGGCGATACCTATATGGCGGGCTATCTATACCAGCGCATCCGGAATGCTGACTTACAGA
>DJFR01000054.1:422-772 GCA_002432545.1 Flammeovirgaceae bacterium UBA5867
AAAAAAGTAATGCCGGTAGATATCTGATCGTGTATCTATTCCGTTAAGTGAAATATAGTGTTCGTATAAATACATCTACTTTCACTTTCTTAACCAGCGGATCGCGATACCGATATGAAGTTTCTTGCCCTATGTATACTTATATTCCTGCCGGGAGCACTCTGTGCGCAGGTGATTACACATGACGATTTTAAAGGTGTAGTTCCCTATTTACAACGCGAAGATTTCAAAGGTGCCTTTGAAAAAACGAATCAACTTCTCAGCTCTACTCAAAACGATTCTTCCGATATACGCGGCATAGTAACCTATATGAATATATTCTCGGCAGCGGGCATGGTTTCTACGAATCA